>NZ_JAVAXX010000050.1:0-30862 GCF_042709275.1 Bacillus sp. LR_5
ATAATTTTACAAATTATGAAAATACATCTATGATTTTACATCATTCTACTCATGTATTTTAAACATACTGGGAGGATATTTTTCCGGTTAAATAACGCTTTTTTTCACCTGCTTTTCAACACGTTTTTTCAATTCTTTTCGCCAGTTAAAATAAAGATCTCCGAGAATGAGAAGGAAGATAAAATTGAGAAAAGACAGTTAGGACAAGGGCTGCACATGAAAAAGACCTGGAAATCGGAATTGTTTATTTTACCGAAATCCAGGTCTGATTAGGTATTGTTTATTTTAGTTGGACGATTTTAATACAAGCCTCGCCACTGCTTCAACATGCGCCGTCTGCGGAAACATATCGACAGGCTGAATATAGTCCACGCGATAGTCCTTCGAAAGCGTCTGCAAATCCTTCGCAAGCGTGGATGGATTGCAGGAAACGTAGACAAAGCGTTTCGGTTTGACTTTTTTGATCGTGTCCAAGAACGTGCTGTCACAGCCCGTTCTTGGCGGGTCTACAATGACGACGTCCGGGCGGAAGCCTTCTTTCGTCCATTTCGGGAGCCAGTGCTCGGCTGTTCCTGTTACGTATGTGGCATTTGCCATGCCGTGTTTTTTGGCGTTTTTCTTAGCATCGTCAATCGATTCCTTGATGACGTCCATGCCGCGGACTTCCTTCGCTCCGTCCGCAACCCACATGCCGATAGTGCCGACGCCGCAATACGCATCAACGACTTTTTCTTTTCCGGTCAGCTGCGCCGCTTTTTTCACTTCATCATACAGCTTGACGGTCTGTTCCGGATTGAGCTGGAAGAAAGCGCGGGCGCTCAATTCAAAAGATACGTCGCCGAGCACTTCTTGAATTACTGTTTTTCCGGCAAGCTGTTTTGTTTTCTCGCCAAAAATCACTGAAGTTTTCGCCCCGTTTACATTCTGAATAATGGATTTGACCTCTGGCAATCGCTTTTGAATCGCTTTGACGATTTCTTCCTTGTGCGGAAGCGTTTCTTTTGCAGTTACAAGCACGACCTGCACTTCGCCTGTTTCAAAGCCGACTCTCGTCACGATCGTGCGAACGTCGCCTTTTCGTTTTCTTTCATTATAAACAGACACATTGAAGTCCTCTAAAATGCGGCGGACGATGCCTGTTGTTTTGTTCGTTGCCGGATGCTGAACGATACAGTCTTTAATCGGAACGATGTCATGAGAATCAAGTCCGTATAAGCCGGCGATGATGCTGCCGCTTTGCGAGCGCCCGATCTGGAATTGGCTTTTATTGCGGTAATTCCACGGGTTGTCCATGCCGATCGTTTCTTTGATTTCCATGTTTTCAACTTTAAACTTCGTATGGCGTTCAAGAGACTGAATGACGATATCGCGTTTTTCCCGAAGCTGCTGGCTGTATGCAAGGTGCTGAAGCTGACAGCCGCCGCATTGTTCATAAACAGGGCAAGGCGGTGCCACCCGGTGCTCAGATGCCTTGCGGATTTTCTTAATGCGGCCCTCCGAAAACTTCGGCTGGACCTTTGTGGCCTGCACAACAACTTCTTCGCCAGGAAGCGCGCCGGGCACGAAGACGACTTTTTTCTTAAAATAGCCGACACCTTCTCCGTTAATGCCGAGACGCTTAATCGTCAGCGGAAAAGTTTGTCCGACCTTCAGTTCGACGGGCGCCTGTTTCTTTTGTTGGTTCACGTTGTTCTCTCCGTTTCTATATAAAGCTTTCTGCGGATGGCAGAAAGTGAAATGGTTTTTTCACATCTTTCTAGTATAACACGTTTGCAGGATTTCCTTCATTGTCAGATGAATTATTCTATACTTCTCCACAAATATAAAGACGCATAGCTTAAATAAGGCTCCCACTCCTTGCTCATCGC
The DNA here is from genome assembly GCF_042709275.1 of Bacillus sp. LR_5. NCBI lineage: Bacteria > Bacillati > Bacillota > Bacilli > Caryophanales > Bacillaceae > Bacillus > Bacillus sp. LR_5. The sequence goes on from NZ_JAVAXX010000050.1 coordinate 1,869, forward strand.
CAGCATGACATCCTTTGCCGGCTTATCGTCCAGCTGAAAGTGGCGTTTGATGGCATTCTGGAGGCCGATATCGGCAAGCGGGAATAAATTGGGACGGCCAAGTCCGAACATGAGGATATTTTGCACGGTCCACGGGCCGATACCCCTAATTTTGATCAGTTTCTTCATAATGTCTTCATCCGCCATATGCGGCAGCTCTGACAAGCTGAGTGTGCCTTCTGCGATCATCCTTGATGTATCAATGGTGTATTCCGCTTTTCTCATGCTGAATTGCAGATCACGCAGATCCTGATAATCGAGTTCCGCAATCGTTTCCGGCTTTGGATAGCACCACACGCCATCCTTCTGCTCGCCAAACGCATGAACAAACCGTTCTGTTAGCGTGTAAGCGAAGGAAAGATTGAGCTGCTGGTGGATAATGCATTTCATCATGCAGTTGTACACGCTGTAGTCCAGAACAAGCGGCGTCCCGGCATGCTCTTCAAAAATGGCGGACAGGCTCGTTTTTGAAAAATGATCCAGAACGTGCTGCAAATTATTTTCCCATTGAAAAATCCGCTTGATTTCCTTCATCATTTCTCCCTGATCCGTTTCCCCGCTGACGAGGAACTCAGGCTCGCCCGCATGGCCTAACGCCTGTACCTTTACAATACATACGGTCCCCGCTTGATTTCTGAATGGCACACGGACTTCCCTCGCCTCTCGATCAACAGCATTGAGGGGGTCTAAAGACAGCCTGTCCAGCACGCGGTCAAAATGATACGGAGGCGTGACAGATACTTTTTCCTTCCACATGAGATCCACCCTTTTTTCCGTTTTTGTTCAGTATAACATGCCACTGGAATTAGGCAGAGAGTACCGTATACTTTTCTCATAAAGACCGCATGATATAATGGCAGGTGGAGGGTTGTTTATGATCAACATTACCGCAATCACAACAGAGCATCAGCTGCTGAAAAATATACCGATCGAACGAGTGGAACAGCCTGATATTGCATGGTACTGGGTTGATTTTTACGGCCCGGAGGATACGGAAACGGCGTTATTGAGAGATTTTTTTCATTTTCACCCGCTTGCCATTGAGGATTGCTTCCAGCATATGCAGCGGCCGAAGCTTGACCATTATGACGGCTATCGTTTTTACGTGATTCATGCGCTGAATAAGGAAACACTTGAAATGGAGGAAGTCGATATCTTTCAAGGCGAAAAATTTGTCGTCACCTTTCATTTACACGAAACGCCAGGTATCGCTAAAGTCCGGGAGCGTTTGTATGCTTCACCGGACATATTGAAAAAAGGGCCCGGGCATATTTCTTATATGATCATGGATCAGCTTGTTGATGAATATTTTCCTCTCGTGTATAAAATTGAAGACCGGCTGAATGAAATTGAAGAAAGCCGTCCCCACAAAACGTATGGAACGCTGATGAACGAGGTGTTTGATCTCAGAACAGACCTATTGCATTTGAGACGGACGATTATCCCGATGCGTGATTTGCTCTACCGGATTTTAAGCCTTGACCATGTGAAAGAGCAGCGGGAAACGAAAGCCTATTTCAGCGACATATATGATCATTTGTTAAAGTTGTCTGAAATTGTGGAATCCAACCGTGACATGACGTCTGACTTGCGTGACAGCTACGTGACGCTAAACTCAAACCGGATGAATGCGATTATGATGACACTGACGATCGTATCAACCATTTTTATCCCGCTCACCTTTATTGCCGGTGTATACGGTATGAACTTCGACTTTATGCCGGAACTGCATTGGAAATACGGATATTTCGCTGTACTTGGCCTGATGGCCGCGCTTGTGATTGGAATGCTGATTTGGTTTGTACATAAAGGATGGTTCAATATTTTTAAATGAGGACAGCGAGTAGCTGTTCTTTTTTGTTGTAAGCCGATCGCTATGCATATTCTGTTCATATTGTTTATAATGGAAAAAATATTCAGGGAGTGATCAGATTGAAAATTGCTGTCATCGGACTCGGCAATATGGGACAGCCCATTGCCCGAAATGTTCTTCAAGCAGGCTACGAATTGACTGTCTATAACCGGACGAAACAAAAGACAGAAGACCTTGTCACAGAAGGCGCACAGGCAGCTGATACGCCGCGGCTGGCGGCAAAATCCGCTGATATTGTCATCACAATGCTTGCAGATGATGATTCTGTCAGCACCGTGACATTCGGAGAAGACGGGCTGCTTGAAGGATTAGCAGAGAACGGCATTCACATCTCGATGAGTACAATCAGTGTTGAGTTCTCAGAAAAGCTCGCAGCGGCTCATGCAGAGAAAGGACAATTTTTTCTCGCCGCTCCTGTCCTTGGCAGACCGGATGCCGCAGCCAAAGCCGCGCTTCGCATCATAACAGCAGGACCGGCAGAAGCGAAGCAAACCGCCAAGCCTCTGCTCGACAGCCTCAGCCAGCAGGTATTTGACGTCGGCGAAGAAAGCAAGACGGCAAATGCAGCCAAAATCAGCATCAATTTCTTGCTTGTGTCCATGCTGGAGGCGTTATCTGAATCCTTTTTAATGATGGAGAAATACGGCTTAGAACAAAAACAATTTTTAGAAATCGCCAGCGCGCTCTTTGGTTCTCCAGTCTATCAAAATTACGGAACCATTATGGCCGAGCAGAAATTTGAGCCGGCCGGCTTCAAAATGTCTTTAGGGCTGAAGGATACCAACCTGGCACTCGCCGCCGCAAAACGGGTTTCTGCAAATCTTCCTCTTGCCGAGCTAGCCAAAAGCCATTTTGAAAACGGGATTGAGAAAGGCTTCGGGGATCTGGACTGGGCCGCACTGATTAAATGTATAAAATAAAGAAAAGCCTCTCCGTTTAAGGAGAGGTCTTTCTCTTTTACAAAGACGGCAGCCTCATTTCTTTCTCAAACATCAGATCATCAATGCTTTTAAATGTGTAGCCCTGTTTTTTCAGATCTGTAATCGCGTCATCCAGCGCTTCTGCATTGTCCCTCGATACGGTGTGAAGCAGGTAAATGGCTCCCGGGTGCGCCTGCTTGATCATATGATCGTAGGCATATTTCTTTCCCTTTTGGTTGTTGATTTTCCAATCAACAAAAGCGACCGACCAGAAAACGGTTTGATAGCCGAGGCGTTTCGTTTCTTTCAGTACGTACTCACTGAACACGCCGCGCGGCGGACGCAAGTACAGATTGTCCTGCTTTCCCGTAATTTTATAAACCTCTTCATTGACTGAATCAAGTTCATCCTGAATCTGATCAGCTGTTTTTGTCGTTAAATCCGGATGGTGAAAGGAATGGTTGCCGATAATATGGCCCTCATCTGACATACGTTTGATCAGCTGAGGCTGGTCCTTTACGAAATGCCCGGTGACAAAAAACGTTCCTGTTACGCGATGTTTTTTTAAGACATCAAGCACTTTTGGCGTATAGCCATTTTCATATCCGTTATCAAACGTTAAGTAAATCGTTTTTTCCTTTGTATTCCCTAAATAAAACGCGTCATATTTTTCAATTAAACTGTTCAGCTGCTTCCCGGCATCTGGCGGCTGATGATTGACACTTCGTTTAAAGCCCCAATTAATCGGCTCATTCGGCACCGCTTCCGCCTGTGCTGCACCTCCGGCAAGCAATACGGCGGCGCAGCATATTGAACACATCCACTTCATGGCCAGCGCTCCTTCTGCTTTTTTCTTATTTTACAGATAGGGGCTTTGTTTTATACTGTTGCTTTATGCCAATAAAAAAACCGCGGCGGGCGCGCGGTTTTATTCCCAATCTTTTTTAAAACGTTCGTATTTGGCTTCCAGGTCATCAAGCATGCTGATGAGCCTGTCTATATCTTCAACGTCGGTTGCTTCAGGGTCTAATGAATCGATGACGTTCATAAACATGTCAAGTCTGTTCTTTAAATAATCAATCTGCTGATCTTTATTGTTTACGGCGTTCCCCATTCTGTTCCTCCATTCATTTTTTATTATGGTAGCTCATTTTTTGCGGTTTTTCAATCGCCGCGCTACTTGCGATCTTGGCAAATCAGGTCTAAAATTAACTGTTGGCAGCGTTAGTATGCCCATTTATAAAGGAGTTAGATAGTCATGACACAAAACACGAAGCTGCGTCCGATTACGCCCGAGTTTGACCCTTGGGAAGCCTATATGGATGTTGACCAATACGGAGACATGCAGCTGACAAACGTTGAATTCACAACAACGACACTGTGCAATATGAGATGCGAGCATTGTGCTGTAGGCTATACATTGCAGCCTAAAGACCCGAATGCTCTGCCAATAGATCTTCTGTTAAAACGGCTGGAGGAAATCCCGCGCCTCAGATCCATCAGCATCACAGGCGGAGAGCCGATGCTTTCGTTGAAATCAGTAAAAGAATATGTTGTTCCTTTATTGAAATATGCCCATGAACGGGGTGTGCGGACACAAATTAATTCAAATCTGACCCTCGACATCGAGCGGTACGAATGGATCATTCCGTATCTCGATGTGCTACATATTTCTCATAACTGGGGTACAGTTGAAGATTTTGCTGAAATCGGCTTTGCCATGATGGACAGAAAACCGACCTTCGAACAGCGCGCGCGCTATTTTGAAAAAATGATCGAAAACAGCCGCACGCTCGTAGATGCCGGAGTAATGGTATCTGCGGAAACGATGCTGAACAAACGAACACTTCCGCATATTGAGCATATTCACCGCCAAATCACAGAAGATATGAAATGTCAGCGTCACGAGGTCCACCCAATGTATCCAAGCGATTTCGCAAGCGCTCTTGAATCCCTCAGCCTGAAAGAGATGAGACAGGCCATTCACCGCTTGCTGGATATTCGTGATGAAAATACGTGGATGCTGTTCGGAACGCTGCCGTTTTATGCCTGCAGTCCGGACGAAGACGACCAAAAGCTGCTTCGCCGGCTTCGCGCGGCGAAAAACGTCACAGTGCGAAATGACCCTGACGGCCGGTCCCGCCTGAATGTGAACATTTTCGACGGAAACATTATCGTGACCGATTTCGGTGATACCCCGCCGCTTGGCAACATTCAGACGGACAGCCTCCCTTCCGCCTATGAAAAGTGGAGAGAGACCAAGCTTGCGAAGGAACTAAGTTGCCACTGCCCGAATGTCCGGTGCCTCGGACCGAATGTTCTTGTCAAAAACAGTTATTATCAGGATACAGACTTCACAAAACGTCAAGCCAGGAGTTAGATGCGGATGAAAGAAACACTTACGGAGATTTTTCAAAATAAAATCGTCGATATTCTCCTCGTTGCCGTTATCCTTTGGATCGGTGTCTTTATCATCAACCGGCTGGTACAGCTATTTTTTAAACGGACAGATTTTATTGAAGAAAAAAAGGAAAAAACGATTGAAAGCCTTGTCCGTTCTGTCACCCAGTATACGGCGACAATTGGTTTTATCTTTTACGTTATTTCTTTATTTGTGCATGATTTCGGCAAGATATTGGCCGGGGCGGGCGTAGCAGGTATCGTGATCGGTTTTGGCGCCCAATCGCTGATCAAAGATGTGCTGGCTGGTGTGTTCTTAATATACGAACGCCAGCTGCACAAAGGCGATTATGTCACCGTCAACAACTTGTTCAACGGGACAGTGGAGGAAATCGGCCTCCGCTCGCTGCAAATCCGGGAATGGAGCGGGAAGCTGCTCACCATCAGCAACGGCGAGGTCAGACAAATAGAGAACTATAATATTGATTTTATGCGGATTACCGAATCCTTTCTTATCAGCTTTAAAGAAGATCCGGACCGCGTGTACAGCGTGTTGGAAGAGGCATGTGACATGCTGAATGAAGAGCTTCGTGATTCATTGAAGCGGGATGAATTCGGCAATCCGACAGAACCATTTCAAATCCACGGCATCACCGCATTGAATAAAATCAATCGCGGCGTCGAATTTACGGTTAAAGGCATGGTGAAAGATGATGATTATTTCAGTGCCAGCCTTGCAGTAAGACGGGTTCTCGTTCGCCAGCTCTACCAAAACAATGTGCAAATGCTTGAGGAAGCGGTCCGAATCGAGAGAACCCAATAAACAAAAAAACTGATTCCGAGTTGGAATCAGTTTTTTATTTATCTTGGCAGTGAGGAAAGCTGAAAACCAAATGTGACATGATCTTGAACCGGAATCCACGCGCCGATTCCCTGTGACGTGACATTTTTCACGACGAGTTTTCGTTTATTTCCTTTCAGCACTAAGTACACTTCTCCGTAAGTCACTTTTCCTTTTTCATTCACAGCCGGTGCATATGCATGTAGATAACCGATTTTTTTAGGAGCGACCTTATAAATCTGATCCCGTTTTGTGCCAGCCCCAATGACCGTCTCAAATGCAAGCGGGAGGTTCGTTTTCTTCATTGCTTTTTGCATCATCATGCTTTTGACATCTTCAGCATTTGGAACTTTAGCTGTCAAGCCACCCTTCACTCTGTACTGCTGTTCCTGGGCATAATGCATTTCAGCAGTTTCTTTCCCGCCGCGGTTATCCGCACGGTTTGTATTGATTTTTTTATATTCCCAGTTTGCGACTGTTTCATTTGATTCATAGCCGAGCGCCCATTTCCCGAGAAATATTGTCGCCCGGTACCCTACTGCAAGCGGTGTGCCGGATATGTTGGATTCATTCAGCATTTTGATGAGATGCGGATTTTCAATCTTTACCTCAGAATGATCGAGCAATTCCTTTGCCAGCTTGCTCGGCTGAAGCATTGGCTGATCCTGTGAAGCATTCGGATACGTGTTTTCCTTTGAAATGCTTGCGACAGAATTAGGAACCTTAAACTGCTTTTTCGCGTGGATGGGCTGAACGCCGAAAAAACTAAAGAATAACAACACAATAAGTGTGGAATGAAATAGCTTTTTCATCATATCACTCTTTCTATGGCATTTTCCCTTAGTCTTTTCATCCCGCTTTGTTGTTATCCATCATTTTTTCAGGTTAAAGAAGGAAAAAGCCGATCGCCATAATGACATATGCAGCAAGCAGTGTCGCCCCTTCAAACCAGTTGGAATCCCCGTCATTCGAAATCGCGATCATCAAGAGAACCGCTGATACCATCGCGACGAGCTCAGGCAATGTAAATACAAGCGGCATGCTTGTCGGAAAAAAGATAGAACAGATGACGAGAACCGGTGCGACAAACATAGCGATCTGCAGCGTAGAGCCGACTGCAATTTCAACCGCAATGTCCATTTTATTTTTGAAGGCCATAATAATCGCTGACGCGTGCTCCGCCGCATTTCCTACAATCGCCACGATGATGACCCCGATAAACAGCTCGCTCCACCCGAACTGTTCAGCAACCGAGTGAAAGGTATGGACCAGGTTTTCGGATATGTATGCAACCACAATCGTTGCCGCAAACAAGACAATCGTCGCAACCTTCCCTGACCATTCCGGCTCTTCCTCTTCTTCAGACTGAGCGGCATTATTCGGCTGATAAACGCCCCGATGCGTGACAAGTTTAAAGTACAGCGCCGCCACATACAACAGAATCATAATGATGCTGATGCCGATGCTTAAATTGAGCTTGCTGGCGTTTCCCATACCAACAGAGAATACCTCCGGAATCACAAAGGCGACAATGATGGCAAAAATCAGAAGCCCGGAGTTATGGCGGGCATCATGGATATTAAATTCCTGCCGCTTATATTTTAAACCGCCGACAAAAAACGATAGGCCCGCTACCAGCAGCAGGTTCCCCAGCACTGAACCGGTTAAAGAGGCAAGCACGATTCCTGTCAGGCCTTCCTTTAATGCAAAAAGGGAAATAATCAGCTCCACCGCATTCCCGAAGGTGGCATTCAACAAACCGCCGATACGCGGTCCTGCAATGATGGAAAGTGATTCTGTCGCCCTCCCCATATAGCTTGCAAGCGCGATAATCGTCACGCAATAAACGGCAAAAAGAACCGCGGAAGGCCAATGCATCAAACTGCCAATCACAGAAAGCGGAACACCGGCCGCCACTAAAATAAAAAAGATACGATTCATGGTGAAATAGCTCCTTTTTTATGACTTGTTTTATTTTTATTCTTCACAAAAACCTTCATGATTACACGAGGGCAAATGTATAGCGTGATATAGGCTTTTTTCAGGTTGCCTGCTTTTGGAAAACGTTGTACGATCAACATAGATTCCACATAAGGAGAACTGACACGATGTCACGATTTCATTTCTTTATCCTTGTCTTGCTCGTATCCATTTCCGGGTTTTCACAAGGCATGCTGCTGCCTGTCATTTCAATCATTTTTGAAACAAATGGAGAATCCGCTGCTATCAACGGCCTGCACGCGACCGGGCTGTATATCGGTGTGCTTTTGGCTTCGCCGTTTATGGAAGCGCCGCTCAGAAAGCTCGGGTTCAAGCCGCTGATCGTCATGGGCGGAAGCATTGTCATTTTAAGCTTATTCGGATTTATTTGGCTTCAGTCAGTTTGGGTCTGGTTCCTGCTTCGCCTGTTCATTGGAATCGGCGACCACATGCTTCACTTCTCTACGCAAACGTGGGTGACCTCCATGTCATCAAAACAAAATCGCGGAAGAAACCTGTCTATTTATGGGCTTTCCTTTGGCCTTGGCTTTGCCGCAGGCCCGTTCATGGTGCCGCTTGTCAAGCTGAGTCCGTCGCTTCCTTTTATCGTGTCCGGCTGCATCAGTCTGTTTGCGTGGCTTTTTGTTTTCTTTCTACAAAATGCATACCCGGAAACCAGTCCTCATGAAACCAAATCAGACAATAGTTTCAGGCGATTTTATCAGGCCATGCTGTTTGGGTGGGTTGCCTTTATGCCTACATTTGGCTATGGCTTTCTGGAAACGGCGCTGAACGGAAGCTTTCCGGTGTACGCGCTCCGTTTGGGGATATCAGTAGACGCAGTAGCGATCATCCTTCCCGCATTTGCGATTGGAAGCATTATCTTTCAGTTTCCGCTCGGCATCCTCAGCGATAAATACGGCAGGCGGAATGTGCTGCTGGTGATTTTGCTGACTGGGGCTCTTTGCTTTTTCATCGCCGGTGTATTTCCTTCGCCCTACGTGATCGGCGGCTGCTTTTTTATTGCAGGAATGGCAGTCGGATCAACCTTTACACTTGGCATCAGCTATATGACAGATCTTCTTCCGCCTCACCTCCTGCCGGCGGGAAACCTGCTTTGCGGCATTACATTCAGTCTCGGCAGCATCCTCGGCCCGGTTGCCGGCGGCTGGTATATGCAGACATTTGAAAGCGCAAACTTGTTCTACTTCATTACTCTCACGCTTAGCGCTGTGTGGCTGGCCCTTGTGCTGGGCAAACCGAAAAGCTGGTCACCGGCTGAAACCTATTCTTCATCTTCTTAATCAAAAAGCCTCCCGACATCATGTCAGGAGGCTTTTATGCTAATGGTAGCCGTTTTGTCCGTTGGCGCTTCCGCTTGTTTTATGGCTCGATTTGCTTTTCGAGTTTTGTTTGTTATGGCTTCCGCCTTTTTTCGTATGCTTGGTCATCACGATATCCCCCCGACTTCTTTTTGAACCGAAGTTCGTTTATAGGGTGCGCTAATGGTAGGGATTTTCATCAGGAAGCTTTTTACGTTTATGTAAAAGAGCGTTGATTTCTCCGCCTAGGATAATTAAAATGCCGCTCAAGTAAAACCAAATCATCAGAACGATGATTCCCCCGATGCTCCCGTAAGTGGCGCTATAGTTCGCAAACGTGCTGACGTAAAACGAAAACAATGTGCTGACAACGATCCAGCCGATGGTCGCAAAGACCGCACCCGGCATGACAAACCGGAGAGACAGCTTTTTGTTCGGCGCAATCACATACAGCGCGGAAAAAACAATCAAAAGCACAAGCGGGCTGACACCCCAGCGAATGGCGGCCCAGACGGATAAAAACAGATCCGATGCGCCGACAAAGTCAGAAGCGAGCCTTCCAATCTCCCGGCCAAATACCGGCAGAAGCAAAGCCACTAAAATCGTAAATACCATGGCAATCGTCAAAAAAATAGAGGTTAGACGAACAATGATAAAAGAGCGGTTTTCTTCCACATCATACGCGTGGTTCAGCGACCGGACGATCGCGTTCATTCCATTAGACGCAGACCATAATGCGGCGATAATCCCGAATGACAGCAAACCGCCATTTCGATTATTTAAGGTTTGATGGGTAATGGATTCAACGAGAGACATCGCACTGGCGGGAGCATATTGTTCTATGACTCCTAAAACATCATCGGTAGAAAGCGGAAGATACGCGGTGAGCGTCAGCATAAAAATCAAAAACGGAAACAGTGACAATAGAAAAAAATACGCCAGCTCCGCTGATTTACTTTGTCCTTCATGAAGGGTGTATCTGCTGAAAAGCTCTTTCAAAAAACTCATGTCGTCTCACCTCGCATGTTTGATCATTTTTTTGAAAAATGCTCTTTCGTTTCTTGCACGAGTTCCATCACTTGCGGCGTTGTTTTCTTCAGCTCTTTCACCTGCTGGTTCACAAAGTCGACTTCCTTTGAAAGCGTTTGGGCAAGCTTTTTGGCCTCATCCACTTTTGTGATAACAGTGTTTTTTAACAGCTCCGGATTGCTTTTATACAGTGAAAGTTTATGCTTGCATGTCAGCCATCTCATGCCGCACGCCTGTCTTGTCGGCTTATGGAGCAGTGATAACGCCGCGCCTGCCGCAGCTCCGAGAAATATCCCTTTCAGCATTAAACGTTCGTTGTTCATGCAAATTCTCCTTTCACTCACAATTGTTTTTCTTTTTGAATGGATGCAAGCAACTGCTCACAGCCCGTTTTGATTAATTGGCAGACCTCTTCAAAGTTCCCTGTGTAGTAAGGATCGGGTACGTCAGCCAGATCTGAATCTTCAACATAGTCCAAGAGCCTTTTGATATGCGAGGTGTTTTTAAAACCCGCCATGCTTCTGAGGCTCCCGATATTTTCTGCGTCCATCGCAATGATGTAATCAAAATCGTCCAGATCCTGTTCGCTGACTTGACGCGCCAGCATGCCATCAAAGCTGATTCCTTCTCTGCGCAATATCTCCTGCGTTCCCTCATGCGGGGGGTTGCCGATGTGCCAGCCGCCAATACCGGCTGAGTCCGCCTTGATTTTCCCCTCTAATCCTTTTTTGGCTGCCAGGTCCCGAAAAATCGCTTCCGCCATCGGAGACCGGCAAATGTTACCTAAACAAACAAATAACACGCTTATCATGATGTGCAACCTCCCTATTCTTTGCCCCTATTTCTCTAAAAAGAAACCTTCATGAATATCTTAGTAGGATGTTCATTTCCTTTTCAACTGATGTCTTCACTTTTTTGGAATGAAAAGCCTGCTTTTAGAATAGGGTTTTTTTCTGATGGAATTCTGTTAGAATAAAACATACCTATATTGCGCATAGAAAGGATGGAACCATTTGTCCAGCCCAAATACAGAAACATTAACTCAAATGATTGAAGAGATTTCCCAAAAGCTGAACATGCTGAACGTCGGCGTAATCAAAGCGGAGGATTTCAGTGATGAGAAGATTGAAGACCTCACGTACCTTCACAGCATGGTGATGAGAAAAGAATCATTCAGCCCAAGTGAAATGCAGGCGATTGCTCAAGAATTAGCCTCGCTTCGTAAATAATGGAGACTGGCCGGAAACTCGGCGAGTCTTTTTTATCATTTCCCCAAACCAATTTTCCTTAGAACAGTAAACAGCAAAGTGTTCGAATAAGATTTGAAGGAGTACAAGCATGCAAACGACATCTATCAAAACAGCATCCGGAATGTATATCAACTACTTCTTTCTGGGGATGGTCAACATCATTCTCGCATCCAATATGTCTTCATTAACAAAACAGTGGAATACCGATCCGACCGGCATCAGTTATGTCATTGCCGCTATCGGGTTTGGCAAACTGCTGACATACGGCATTTCCGGCGTTCTATCAGATAAAATCGGCAGAAAGCCGCTTGTTGTCGCTTCTGCGGGAATTATGGCCGTCTTTTTAGTCGGTATTCCTTTATCACCGAGCTATGAGCTGGCGTTTGTGTTCGCCTTATTAGCCGGAGTCGCAAATTCAGCGATGGATGCCGGAACATATCCGGCCCTAACCGAGCTCTTTCCGTCTGCTTCCGGTTCGGCGAATGTCTTGGTCAAAGCCTTTATGTCTGTCGGGGCCGCACTTTTGCCGCTTTTGATCACATTTTTATCAGACCACAGCATGTTTTACGGATTTGCTTTTTATCTGCCGGCAGCGGTCTATCTCCTGAATATTATTTATTTATCAACGCTTTCGTTTCCTAAAAAACATAAGAAACCAACTAATAGCGGCCAACAGGAATCTCCCGTTTTCTTGTCTGAACCCGTTTTTCAGAAGGAAGGCACCGCACTGATTATCATCGGTTTTACATCCACGGCTTTATTTACGGTTTCTCAAATCTGGCTCCCGAGCTACGCGCAAAAGGCAGCCGGTTTAGCTGAATCAGCATCTGTACAATTGCTGAGCTATTATAGTATAGGATCTCTGGCATCTGTTTTATTATTAGCCGTTTTGCTGAATAGATGGGTCAAACCTGTCTTCATAACGCTCTTATATCCTATTATTACTTTATGTACGCTCGCAGTCATGCTGACCGTTCATATCCCAGTTGTGCTGGACATCACTGCCTTTTTCTTAGGCTTTTCAACTGCGGGTGTGTTTCAAATTACCATTACGTTAATGACAGAGCTTTTCTGGAAGCGAAAAGGAACCGTTACCGGAATTGTAGCGACCGCTTCAAGTCTTGCATCGATTCTGCTGCCGATTGCAACAGGGCTTATCGCAAAAGCGGGGGGCATCGCTCATATTTTCATATTCGACTTCGGCATTGCGGTCATCGGAACGGCTGCAGCTGCTTTCTTGTATTACAGGTACAAGAAACTGACAGGTGCTCAAGCCTAAGCAACAAAAAACGGACGCCCAAGAGCGTCCGTTTTTTCTTATTTCTCAAGCAATGCCAATGACTCGCGGTTAAATGCCGGTATATCTTCCGGTGTGCGGCTAGTGACCAATTGATCCTGGCAAACAACCACTTCCTTGTCCACAACGTCGGCACCGGCGTTTTCCATGTCAACACGAATGGACGTATAGCCCGTCGCTTTTCGGCCGTCGAGCGCTTTCGCATTGATTAAAAGCTGCGGGCCGTGGCAAATGGCGAATACCGGTTTTTTGTCAGTCATAAACGCTTTTGTAAATTGGACGAAACGATCGTCAGCGCGAAGCTGGTCTGGTGAAAATCCTCCGGGAATCAAAAGCGCATCAAAGTCTGAAGGGTTTACGTCGTCAATGGACGCGTCAACCGTCACTTCCGCTTTTCCCTGCTTGCCTTTTACTGTTTTTCCTTTTTCTTTTTCGATGACAGTCAGTTCATGTCCCGCTTCTTTAAAGGCTTTCGCAGGCTCAGTGTACTCGCTGTCCTCAAAATAATCTGTTAAAACAACTGCAATTTTTTTCCCCATGATTCATAACCTCCCGCTTTATATGTCTACATAAAACACTCTACCCCAGCCACACTAAAATAAACATTCCGCGATTGTGGCAAACGATAAGCATAAATACCCAGTATTTGTCGCTTGATACTGATACATAATACTCATTTTTCTCCCTTTTACAATAATCATAAAGAAACACCTACAAATAGTTACAAAATATTCTTACAATAGGAGCTGTAACACAAATTTCGTTGAAAGGTGGAGAACTGGTGAGAATACAGAAAAGACGAACACACGTCAGAAACATTCTCCGTATTCTTTTGCCCCCAATTATGATACTTAGCCTAATCCTCCCAACACCACCCATTCATGCAGAAGAAAGCGCGGCTCCTCAGGTGTATCTGAGTATTTTGGCTACGACTGATATTCATGCCAACATGATGGATTACGATTACTACAGCGACAAAGAAACGGCGGATTTCGGTCTGGCGAGAACAGCGCAATTGATCCAAAAGCACCGCGAGCAAAACCCTAACACCCTTCTTGTGGATAACGGCGACTTGATTCAAGGGAATCCGCTGGGTGAATACGCGGTGAAATATCAAAAAGACGATATTATCTCCGGCGCGAAAACCCATCCGATTATCAGCGTCATGAATGCGCTGAAATACGACGCCGGAACGCTTGGCAATCATGAATTCAACTACGGGCTCGACTTTCTCGACGGCACAATCAAAGGAGCCGATTTCCCGATTGTAAATGCCAACGTCAAAACAACTAGCGGCGAAAACCGTTATACGCCGTATGTGATTAATGAAAAAACCCTCATTGATGAAAACGGTAATGAGCAGAAAGTAAAAGTCGGTTACATAGGCTTTGTCCCGCCGCAAATCATGACATGGGACAAAAAGAATCTCGAGGGGCAGGTTCAGGTGCAGGATATCGTAGAGTCCGCCAATGAAACGATCCCGAAAATGAAGGCGGAAGGCGCAGATGTCATTATTGCCCTCGCCCACACCGGCATTGAAAAGCAGTCACAATCATCAGGTGCAGAAAACGCCGTGTTTGACCTTGCCACTAAAACGAAAGGCATTGACGCGATTATCTCGGGCCATCAGCACGGACTCTTTCCTTCCGCGGAGTATGCGGGTGTTGCTCAATTCGACGTGGAAAAGGGAACAATTAACGGCATTCCTGTCGTCATGCCAAGCAGCTGGGGCAAATATTTAGGCGTGATTGACCTCAAGCTTGAAAAGGCGGACGGCTCATGGAAGGTAGCAGATTCCAAAGGAAGTATTGAATCTATTGCTGGCAACGTCACATCAAGAAACGAAACCGTTACAAACACCATTCAGCAAACACACCAAAACACACTGGAGTATGTCCGAAAGCCAGTCGGCAAAACCGAAGCAGATATTAACAGCTTCTTTGCACAGGTCAAAGATGATCCTTCCATTCAGATCGTGACTGACGCGCAAAAATGGTATGCCGAAAAAGAAATGAAGGATACCGAGTACAAGAACCTGCCGATTTTATCCGCTGGAGCGCCGTTTAAAGCAGGCGGCAGAAATGGAGCCAATTACTATACAAACATTCCAGCCGGAGATCTTGCGATTAAAAATGTCGGTGACTTGTACCTTTACGATAATACTGTTCAAATCGTCAAGCTGACAGGCAGCGAAGTGAAGGACTGGCTGGAGATGTCAGCAGGCCAATTCAATCAAATTGATCCAGCCAAAGGCGGCGATCAGGCCTTGCTGAACGAGAATTTCCGCTCCTATAATTTTGATGTGATTGACGGTGTCACATATCAGGTCGATGTGACAAAACCGGCTAAATACAATGAGAACGGAAAAGTGATCAATGCGGATTCATCCCGTATCATCAATCTTTCCTATGAAGGCAAGCCGATCAGCCCAAGCCAGGAATTTCTCGTAGTCACCAATAACTATCGTGCGTCCGGAGGCGGCGGGTTCCCTCATCTGACGAGCGATAAAATTGTCCACGGCTCTGCAGTTGAAAACAGGCAGGTGCTGATGGATTACATTATTGAACAAAAAACAGTCAATCCAAAAGCAGACAACAACTGGTCAATCGCGCCTGTTTCCGGCACGAATCTGACGTTTGAATCCTCGCTTTTGGCCAAGCCATTTGCCGATAAAGCAGACGATGTCGCTTATGTAGGCAAGTCTGCGAATGAAGGCTATGGTGTGTATAAGCTGCAATTCGATGATGATTCAAATCCAGATCCTCCTAAAGACGGACTGTGGGATCTGACCGTCATGCACACCAATGATACGCACGCACATCTCGATGATGCAGCGAGACGAATGACGAAAATCAACGAAGTACGCAGCGAAACAAATCACAATATTCTCCTTGATGCGGGAGATGTGTTTTCCGGCGATCTGTATTTTACTAAATGGAACGGTTTGGCCGATCTGAAAATGATGAACATGATGGGCTATGACGCCATGACCTTCGGAAACCATGAATTTGACAAAGGCCCGACAGTGCTTTCTGATTTTCTAAGCGGAAACAGCGCAACCGTTGATCCGGCGAACCGCTATCACTTTGAAGCGCCGGAATTTCCGATTGTCAGTGCAAACGTAGATGTGACAAATGAGTCCAAGCTGAAATCATTTGTCAAAAAGCCGCAAACCTTTACGGCAGGTGAAAAGAAGGAGGCCGGCATCCATCCTTACATTCTGTTAGACGTTGACGGGGAGAAAGTCGCCGTATTCGGCCTGACAACAGAAGATACAGCCACCACATCAAGCCCGGGCAAAAGCATCGTATTCAATGATGCCTTTGAAACAGCACAAAACACCGTCAAAGCGATTCAGGAAGAAGAAAAGGTAAATAAAATTATTGCTTTAACCCATATCGGTCATAACCGTGATCTTGAGCTAGCCAAAAAAGTAAAAGGCATTGACTTGATCATCGGCGGACACACTCACACCCTCGTTGACAAAATGGAGGTCGTAAACAACGAAGAACCGACGATCGTGGCACAGGCAAAAGAATACGGCCAATTCTTGGGGCGCGTTGATGTCGCGTTTGATGAAAATGGCGTTGTGCAAACAGACAAATCAAATCTGAGCGTGCTGCCAATTGATGAGCATACAGAAGAAAACGCAGAAGCAAAACAAGAGCTTGATCAGTTCAAAAGTGAATTAGAAGACGTAAAAAATGAAAAAGTCGGCTATACGGATGTGGCGCTTGACGGCCAGCGTGAGCATGTGCGTACGAAAGAAACGAATCTCGGAAACTTCATTGCGGACGGTATGCTGGCAAAAGCGAAAGAAGCAGCCGGCGCCAGAATAGCGATAACAAATGGCGGCGGCATCAGAGCCGGCATTGACAAAGGTGATATCACACTCGGCGAGGTGCTCAACGTGATGCCGTTCGGCAATACGCTTTACGTGGCCGATTTAACCGGAAAACAAATTAAAGAAGCCCTTGAACAAGGCCTAAGCAATGTGGAAAATGGCGGCGGCGCTTTCCCTCAGGTGGCCGGAATCGAATATACCTTTACATTAAACAACAAACCTGGACACCGTGTGTTAGAAGTGAAAATTGAATCGCCTAACGGAGACAAAGTTGCTATAAATACGGATGATACCTACCGCGTGGCAACAAATAATTTTGTCGGTGCCGGAGGAGACGGATACTCTGTCTTTACAGAAGCCTCCCATGGTGAAGACCTTGGCTACGTTGATTATGAGATTTTCAGCGAACAGCTGAAAAAACTAGGAAACAAGGTCTCTCCTAAGCTTGAAGGACGGATCAAAGAAGTATTCCTGCCGACAAAGCAGGAGGACGGCAGCTGGACACTTGATGAAGACAAATTTGCGATTTACGCTAAAAATGCCAACACGCCGTTTGTCTATTATGGAACACATGAAGGATCTCAAGAGAAGCCTATCAATCTTAAAATGAAAAAAGATCAGGTCAAACTTTTGAAAGAAAGAGAATCAGATCCTTCATTGACGGTGTTCAACTACTGGTACAGCATGAAGATGCCAATGGCGAACCTTAAATCAGCAGACACTGCAATCGGAATCAAGTCGACGGGAGAATTGGATGTGTCACTGGCAGATGTATATGACTTTACAGTGAAGCAAAAAGGAAAAGAAATAAAATCATTCAAGGAGCCCGTTCAGCTTTCGCTTCGCATGTTTGATATTGAAGAAGCCCATAACCCTGCCATTTATCATGTCGACAGGAAAAAGAAAGCTTTCATAAAGACAGATAACGGATCAGTTGACGATGATATGGTGACAGGATATACAAACCACTTCAGCGAATACACGATCTTAAATTCCGGAGAGAACAACAAACCGCCTGCATTCCCGTCAGATCAACCGACAGGCGGTGATGACGGCAATCATGGCGGCGGCTCCGACAAACCAGGCGGAAAACAGCCGACTGACGGAAACGGAGGAAATGATACGCCTCCCGGCACTCAACCGACTAACGGCTCTGGAGGAAACGGTTCGGGCGGATCAGGAACAGACGGTCCGGCTGGCGGCCTGCTTCCGGACACAGCCACATCCATGTACTCGATCCTGTTGGCCGGATTTCTGATCAGCGCACTCGGCACCGCAATGTACTTACATCAGAGGAGAAAACAGAATAGAGCGAATCAGGCATAAAAAAAGAGCTGCTCGCTAAGCGAGCAGCTTTCTTTATTTAAACCCACTTCACAACATCTTCAACAGCAGATCTTGTTTTCGGACGAGGGTCTCTCACTCGGTAGCCAAATGCCACCATCACAGAAATATCGAAGCTTCCGTTTTCCAGAAGGCCTTCTTCTTCAAGAATACGGTGAATGTGATCGTACTGGAAGCCTTCTATCGGGCAGGAATCAACACCGATTTGCGCAGCGGCAGTCATCATGTTGCCAAGCGCGATATAGGTTTGTTTTGATGCCCAGTCAAACAATGTTCTGTCACTTTCAAGCAAATGCAAATCGTTTTTCTGGAATTCTTCTGTTTTGCTTAAATAGCCTTCGTACACGTCTTGAGGCATTTGTTTTACTTCTTTTAAATGACGTTTGATGTAGTCCGCATTATATTTGATATCCTTCGCTGTACGCGCAAGAATCAGGACGAAATGGCTTGCGGTCGGCAGCTGCTTTTGCGCGCCCCATGTGTATTCACGAAGCTTCTCGCGGAACTCCGGATTTTGGACGACGACAAATTTCCAAGGCTCAAGGCCGAGTGAGCTCGGAGACAGTCTTCCTGTTTCTAAAATAAATTCAAAATCGCTGTCTGACACTTTTTTATTCGGGTCAAATTCCTTAGTCGCATGCCTGAAATTGTATGCATCCAGAATTTGTTTCTTTAGATCTGCCATGTAAAACACCTCTCCTTTAGGTTACTCTCATCTCTATTGTAGCCATTATGATAAAAAGTAAAAGTACGCACATTTTTGTTGGATAGTATCAATTTTGATACCAAACAAAAAAGCGCGCTGCCGCAGGCAGGCGCCTCTCTCATTTCCCCCGCCGCGCAAAATCAACAAATCGGAATTTGTCGAGACGGTGTCTGCTTTCCGTATATTGAAACAAACTGGTATCCTCCAAAAAGACGTAGTTTCTCACCACGACCATATGGTCATAGCCGCGTAAATCGAGCAGCTCTCTGTCCTCGTCCGTACACGGCTCGGCGACAATTTCTTTTTGGGCGTAACTGATCGAAAGACCGAGCTCTCCTTCTATATATTCATATATGGAGTTTTCACAAATTTCTTTCGTCAGGTGAGGGACATGCTTTCTGAAAAAGTAATCCTTGTCCAAAATCACATGTTCCCCGTCAATCTTTCTAGACCTGATGACTTCCCAGATGTCGTCATCCAGATTGGCCCGGAGCTGTTTTTGGATCAGCTCTGACGGAGGCTCCAGCCCGAATTTGTGTACAGTTGTTTTCGTTTCTTTGCCAAGCGTTTGCGCGAGCTCCTTGAAGCTGACAAGGCCCGAAACGGGAAACTGCATTTTTTCACGATTGAGCACGACGGAGCCTTTTCCCCTGATTTTCTGGATATAACCGTTTTGCGCGAGCATATGAAGCGCCTTTCGGACCGTTTCTCTTGATGTACCGTACTGTGCGGTCAACTCATGTTCAGACGGAAGAATCTCCTCCGCTTTCCATCGGCCGCCTTCAATTTGCTGTGCGATGTCTTTATAAATTGTGATGAATTTATTCACCTTCATTATGGACCACCCAGCTTAGTTTAACACGGTTTCGTTAAACGATAAACAATGGACTCATACGGGCGAAGCGTCATGTTCTGAAGCCCTTCCCTTGCTTCATCGTTCGTCAACAGCACCTCTGCCTTCCATTCGTCAGGCGCTAAAGAGTCCGGCAGTGTAAAGGCCGCCTCTGTCCCGTAAAAATTATTGATCACGAGCAGCTTTTCATTGCTGCCGTGTCTGAGATACGCAAAAATGTTCGGGTCATCCTTTGCGATTAACTCATACGTTCCCTCTGTCACAATGTCATACATTTTGCGAATTCGAATCAATTTTTGATAATGGTAAAACACCGAATTCTGATCCCTCAGCGCCGCTTCAGCATTGATTTCCCGGTAATTTCCTGCAACCGGTATCCATGGTGTGCCCGTTGTAAAACCGCCATTCTCCGTAGCATCCCACTGAACGGGGGTTCTGGAATTGTCACGGGATTTCGCCTGTAAAATGGCTGTGATCTCTTGATCAGCCATTCCTTTTTCCTTAAAGGCGTGATACATGTTCAGCGATTCGACATCCCGATAGGAGCTGATGTCAGTAAACTTCGGATTCGTCATCCCCAGCTCCTCGCCCTGATAAATATAAGGCGTGCCCTGCATCATATGAATGGCCGTAGCAAGCATTTTCGCCGATTTCACCCTATATGCGCCATCATCTCCATATCTTGATACAACGCGCGGCTGATCATGATTGCACCAGAACAGAGCGTTCCATCCTCCTCCTGCGTGCATCCCCGTTTGCCAGTCAGATAGGATCTCCTTCAGCTTCAAAAAATCAAACGGCGCCAAGGCCCATTTTTCGCCGTTAGGATAGTCAACCTTGAGATGATGGAAGCTGAATGTCATATCAAGTTCTTTATTGTCAGGATTCGTATACCGGATGCAGTGGTCTACGGTTGTTGAAGACATCTCACCGACCGTCATGCTGTCATAATGTGAAAACACCTTTTCGTTCATTTCATGCAGAAATTCGTGCACCCGCGGCCCGTCAGTGTAAAAAGAGCGGCCGTCGCCTTCCTCCGCATTCGGAAAGCGCTGATCTTTAGAAATCAGGTTGATGACATCAAGCCTGAAGCCATCTATTCCCTTTTCAAACCAAAAATGCATCATGTCATAGACATGCTTTCTGACCTCTTCATTTTCCCAATTCAAATCAGCCTGCGTCACATCAAACAGATGCAAATAGTATTGGCCCGACGCTTCGTCAAGCTCCCATGCCGAGCCGCCGAATTTCGATTCCCAGTTCGTCGGAACAGAACCGTTTTCCTGCGGGTTTTTCCATATATAAAAATCACGGTACGGACTGTCTATTGAAGAGATCGCCTCGCGAAACCATTTGTGCTCTGTTGACGTATGATTGACAACAAGATCCATGACGACTTTCAGGTCTCTTTTATGTGCTTCGGACACTAGCCGCTCAAAATCCTCCATCGTTCCGTATTCAGGATAAATCGAGTAATAATCACGAATATCGTACCCATTATCATGCTGGGGAGAATCATAAATCGGCGTCAGCCAAAGCACATCCACCTGTAGCGTTTTTAAGTAATCCAGCTTTTCAATAATGCCGTTCAGATCGCCAACACCATTTCCCGTCGTATCATTAAAGCTTTTCGGATAAATTTGATAAACCACAGCTTTTTTCCACCATGGCGTTTGTTCTGTTTTCATCTGTCTCCACCACCATATTTAAATTGAAAACGGGAAAAGGGAACGTTCAACACGTCCCGCTCCCCACTTGTTATTTATGTTTGAATCTCGCATACGCGTATGTTCCGGCAAACGGCACGATCAATACAATAGCCATCCCGATTGCAAACGCGCCCCAGTACTGGCTCATGATTGAGAAAATCCCCGGCACGCCGCCGACACCGACGGAGCTTGCCAGCACACCTTGAGAAGAAATATACATTCCGGCCAGGCCAGAGCTGACCATTGCAATGATAAACGGGAATCTGTATCGCAGATTCACCCCAAAGATGGCAGGCTCTGTAATGCCAAGATAAGCAGAAATCCCTGATGTGAGGGAGAGGCCTTTTTGTTTCTCATCCTTCACGATAAACATCATGGCCAGAGCCGCCGAACCTTGTGCGATATTAGAAAGCGCCAGCATCGGCCATAAAAAGGTGCCGCCGAGCTTTGAACCGATGAGCTGCAGGTCGACTGCAAGAAACGTGTGATGCATACCGGTAATCACGAGCGCTGAGTAGAAACCGCCATATAACAGACCGCCCAGTGCGGCAAAAGAACCAAACACCGAGATAAGCCCTGAAGTCAGTACATTACCGATCGCAAATGTAATCGGGCCGATAATGATAAAAGAGGCAAATCCTGTTAAGAGAAGCGTAATTGGTGCGACAACGAGCAGCTGTATGCCCTCAGGTGTGCGTTTTGTTAAAAATACCTCAATCTTCGCCAGCATATAAGAAGCAAGCAAAATTGGGAGCACCTGGCCCTGATAGCCAACTTTCTGCACCTCTAGGCCGAATAGATTCCATACCGGGATCTCTCCGCTTTGTTCTGCCGCGCCATATCCCCACGCATTCAGCAAATCAGGATGCACGAGCATAACCCCGAGCACAATGCCGAGAAGCGGATTGCCGCCGAAGCGCTTGACGGCAGACCATCCGATTAACGCAGGCAAAAACGTAAAGGCCGTGCCTGCAATTAGGTTAATCATATTAGCAAGATCCGCCCACTGCGGATAAACCTGCACAATCGATTTTGTGCTGAAGAAAATGCCTTCCGCCGTTAAAATGTTATTGATCCCCATTAAAAGACCCGCCGTGACAATCGCAGGCAATATTGGAATAAAAATATCTGCAAGCGTTTTCACAACACGCTGCAAAGGATTCATATTTTTTTCTGAGGCCTTCTTCACTTCATCCTTTGTTGACTCGCCAATCCCCGTTTCCTTAACCAGTTCAGCATATACTTTATTGACAGTTCCCTGGCCGATTACGACCTGAAACTGTCCGTTTGTCGAGAATGATCCCTTTACCACATCAATTTGATCAAGCATCTCTTGGTCAACCTTGCTTTCATCTATTAAAGCAAAACGCAAACGTGTAACACAATGAGTTGCCGCTGCAATATTTTCAGCACCGCCGACTGCTTCGACAATCTGACGTGCCGATTTGTTCAGTTCCCCCATGCCAACCCCTCCGTATCCGTTTTTATAACTTGTATATACAACTTATAATCATATTGTATTCCTGTATATACAGGTAGTCAACACTTTTTTATAGCGCTTTCATCCTAGTCTGGAATATATGAAACAGACAAGGTTACCCTAAAAGTCACAAGCACTTATTGAATATGACATTAAAAAGCAGGGTGAGCCTCTATGAATAAACGCGACAAAGCGCTTCAGCTCATCAAAGAGCTTGAAGACAATCAGGACAGACCGATCTCTCCCAATTCGAAGGAAAACCTCGATAATCTGACCTTATTAACAGAAGGCTGCTCAGACATCGTATTTAGACAATTTGACTTTGGAAACGGGCTGTGCGGATTTATTGTTTATATCGAAGGAATTGTAAAATCTGAACATATTCAGGATCACGCCCTCCGCCCTTTCTTAATGCATTTGACGGATCAAATAAATGAACATGAAGAGGCGCTGCAAAATACTCTATCAATTTCAAGTGTTGCAATAGAAACGAGTATGAGCAAAGTGGCTGCATCCATCATTGAGGGGAACGCGGTTTTATTTGCCGACGGGCACTCAAAAGGGCTGATCTTAAATATAAAAGGCGGACAAAGAAGAAGCATTGAAGAGCCGATAACAGAATCGACCATCAGAGGGTCAAGAGAGGGCTTCACTGAAAGCCTCAGGGTCAATACCGCTCTTGTGCGCTTTCGCGTCAAAACGTTTCAGCTTAAAATGATCTCGTTTAAAATCGGCACGAAAACCAAAACCGATGTTGTCTTGGCCTATATTGACGGGCTTGCCGATCCAAAGGTCATTGACAAAGTAAAAAAAAGAATCAAAAAGATAAAGATTGATGCTGTCTTAGAAAGCGGATATATTGAAGAGTTTATCGAAGACGACACGTACTCGCCATTCCCCCAGCTGCAATACACAGAAAGGCCGGACACCGTCGCCGCCCAGCTTCTCGAAGGCCGATTTGCCATTTTCACAGATAATACGCCCTTTGTCTTAACAGGCCCGATTACGTTTTGGCAGCTTATGCAGGCCAGTGAAGATTACTATGAGCGTTATTTGATGTCTAACTTAATCCGCTGGCTTCGCTATATGTTTTTATTCGTTGCTTTATATTTGCCGGCTATTTATGTTGCCGTTATTACATACCATCAGGACTTAATGCCGACAAACTTAATGTTCAGTGTGGCCTCTGCGCGTGAACCGATTCCTTTCCCCGCCATCATAGAAGCATTGATTATGGAAATTTCTTTTGAGGCTCTCCGTGAGGCGGGAGTGCGCCTGCCGAAAACCATCGGCCAGACCGTCAGCATTCTCGGGGCCCTAGTCATTGGGACAGCCGCTGTTGAAGCGGGAATTGTGTCTGCCCCCATGGTGATCATCGTATCGTTAACAGGGATCGCGTCATTTACAATTCCGCGGTTTAACTTAGCTATCTCCATCAGGATGCTTCGTTTCCCGCTTATGTTTTTGGCAAGTATTTTTGGGATATTCGGCATTATGCTCGGCACGATTATCTTAGTGCTTCATTTATGCAAGCTGCAATCTTTCGGCATTCCTTATTTATCCGGGATTTCTCCGTTTAAACGAGATGAAGTAAAAGATATTTTTGTCAGGGCGCCTTGGTGGACGATGACCAGAAGGCCGGGCACGTATTCGCGCGGCAACGGACAGAAGGGAGCGAAAAGAGAGGACCCAAAAGATGAAGAAAACAATATATAAGTGTGTTTTGCCGCTTCTCATTTGTATCCTTCTAACGGGGTGCTGGGACCGGACAGAAATCAATGACATTGCATTTGTTGTCAGCTCAGCCATTGATAAGAAAAAAGATCAGTATCGAGTGGCCATGCAGATTCCCTTGGTCGGCCAATTAGGCGGACAAACAGGGGGCGGCGGCGGAACTGCCGGTTCAAAAACATGGTATGTTGATTCAGCTTCCGGCACTACGATCAGAGAAGCGAACAACAAGCTGCAAACCTCCTTGTCACGGACAATCAATACGTCCCACAGACGTACAGTCATTATTGGAGAGGATATGGCGAGAGACGGCGTTGCCCCAGTCTTTGATATTTTAACGCGAAATCCGCAGAACAGATTAACGGCGCTCATTTTAGTCAGCCGGGGAGAAGCGCGGGACATTTTAAATACCGATGTTCAGCTTGAACAGTTTCCGGCGGAAATGATTCGGGAGCTGGCCATTATCGCAACGAGCCGCCCCGTTTTCTTAAGCAGATTCATGTCTGATCTAGTAGAAATAGGCAGTGATCCGTATGCACCGGTCATCTCTGCATCTAAAACAAAACCTGGAGGGAAAGGCAAATCTAATTTGAAAATTGACGGGCTTGCGATCTTTAAAAAGGACAGATTGATGGATATTTTCAAAGATGAACACATGACAGCAGCCCTGATGTTGCTGAATCAAGCCCGCCAGCCAGAATTCATAGTAGACCTGCCGAATCAAATGGGGCAAGCATCCATTCAGCTTCAAAAGTCCAATGCATCCTTTCATGCCGCTGAAAAAAACGGAAAGCTGTCAATGACAATCGAGATCAGAGCCAAAGGAATTATTATGGAAAACCAATCAACCTATGAGACGAGAGAAAATGACCAGTATTACATCATTCAAAAAGCACTAAACAGAACCATAAAGAAGGATGTGATCAGCACCGTTCATCGTTTGCAAAAGTTAAAGGCGGACCCGGCCGGCTTTCAAGACAGGACCATCAGAAGCACGGCAACCACGAAGAATCTGCTGAAAAAGGAATGGGAAGAGGTATATAAAGATATGGAGGTTCACGTCGTCCCAATTGTGACGATTGAGCAGGGCGGTGTCCTATACAAAACGATCAGCCATTAATGGAGGTGCGTCAGCATGATCAGCTATATCGTACAGACATTGATTGTGTGCATTGCCATATACGCATATGAATGGAAGAATTTTCGTTCCGCTAACAATCTAACAAAATGGGCCTTCAGCCTGCTGATTGCAGGAAGTGCTTTTCTATGGATTTATATGAGAGTGAATCCCCTGCTTCCGCGGCTGGGGCACCTGTTTAAATATATTCCGTTTTGAACATGACAGAAAGGATGTGCTTTATGGACAAGACCTCTGCATACCAAGGATTATTTTTCGGAGCTCTGTATACGTTAGCAGTCGGATTAAAGCATGCTCCGATTCTCATGATCGAATCAGCAAAACAAAATGCCTGGCACAGCTACATCCTCGGCGTTGTCATCGTGATTCCGGCACTCTGGCTCATGCATAGGCTGATGAAAAAGCATCAGGATAAAAATATCTATGAGCTGCTGAGCGATTCCTCACCAATCGCAGGCCGGATTATCATTTTACTGTTTTCTTTGTATTTCCTGTTAATCAATGCTCATGACATCCGTTTTTTCATCAATTTGATTAACATTTTATTTCTCCCGAGAACACCAATGGCTGTTCTTGGCGGTGTTATTATCTTTGTGGCGATCTGTATTGCCAGAGAGGGAAAAGAAACATTGACCAGAATGGCGCAGATATTCCTATTTCCATTCGGCATCCTGGTCTTGTTCCTTCCATTTACGCTGGCCACACAAATTGAGCTTCAAAACTTGACACCTGTTTTTGAAGGTCTAATCCCATACCTTCAATCAGGCTATTACGCGTTTGGGACAATGGGGGAATTGATTATCCTTCCGCTTCTCTTCTCAAACCGGAGCGTCCCGCTAAAATACACCATTTTCGCGATACTGCTGGGCGCTTTATTGCTGGCCGTGATGTTATTTTCTTCAATTTCTGTCTTTGGTCCCAACCTGACATCTACTTTCTTTGATCCTGCTTATATGGTCATCAGGCAGATCCGCATTACGGATTTTCTGGATCGCTCAGACCTGATCATCGCGGCTTTTTGGATTCCAGTCATTATGGTGAAGATAGCAGGTTCCCTATATATCGTGGTATACGGCCTTTCGTTTTTACACTCAAAAATCGACCCGAAAGCCATGTATACACCAATCGGCATGCTCTCAGTCGTATGCAGCTTTTGGTTTTTTTTAAATACAAATCAGCTAATCGACTTTAACAGAATTAAACCAATTATTAATGTAGTGATTTCTCTTTTGCTGCCTTTACTCATTTATTTGATCATAAAAAGCAAAGCGGTGTTCGGCGCCAAAGCAAAGCACTAGGAGTTTTTAGCTTCTTTTGTTTGATAAACAGGATTCTGTTTTGTTTTTCTTATATCTTTCAGGTAGTACTGTTCAGATGTAAAGAATTCGGTGTACAGCGCTTTTACCTTTCTGCTCAATAACAACAGCACAATCACATTTGGAACGAGAATAAAAGCCAATGCTAAGTCCAAAAAACCCCAAATGGCTTTTGCTCCGCCTGCGGCACCTATGATAATAGCCGCTAAATAAACGAATTTGATCACGTGTCCTGCCAGCCGCCCGAACAGAAATTCAGCTTGCTTTACGCCGTAAAAAATGACAACCATAATGGTTGATACGACAAAGAAGACTAGGGAAACCGAAACGAAGTACCCTCCGCCAGAACCGAAATAATGCTGAAATGCAGCCGTCGTCAGTGCTGCCGGATCAATTGAGGCGTTCTTCCCTGTCCAGACACCAGATGCAAGAACGACAAAAGCGGTGGTCGTGCAGATGATCAAGGTGTCAATGACAATGCCGATCACAGACCAAAACCCTTGCCGCACAGGATGATCAGTCATTGCTGCCGCATGTGCAATCGGGGCTGTTCCCATTCCGGCTTCATTAGAATAAAGCCCGCGGGCAAATCCCCAGCGAACGGTTTCCGCCAACGCAGCACCTGCGAACCCTCCAACTGCTGAAGAAGAGGTAAACGCATTTGAAAAAACGAGAGAGAAAAACGCCGGCACTGATGATATATTCATGAGAACAATCAGGAGACCGGCACCTGCGTATGCCCCTGCCATAAGAGGCACGACAAACTCTGTTACTTTTCCGATCCGCTTTACCCCTCCTATCACCACTAAGCCGATCAAAAACGCAATTCCGATTCCTGCGTATATTTTATTGAAAGAAAACGTCTCGGCAAGCGAGACTGAAACCGAATTTCCCTGAACCATAATGCTCGGGATCAGCTCCACAATCAGCGCAACAGAGAAGAATACGCCGAGCCATTTCATGCGCAGCCCTTTTGTTATGTAATACATCGGTCCCCCGACGTATTCACCCTGCTCATTTTTTTCTCTGTAATGAACAGCAAGAACACTCTCAGAAAACTTAATCGCCATGGCAAATAAGGCAATAAGCCACATCCAAAAAACCGCTCCTGGTCCTCCAAACATAATAGCGGCGGGCACACCGACAATGTTCGCTGCACCGATCGTTGAACTGAGGGCTGAGGTCAATGCCTGAAGCGGTGTGACTGTGCCCTCTCCCTTCGGCTTTTTTCCTACGCTGCCGATTGTCTGTTTGAAAATGTATAAAGGATAGCGAAATTGAAAACCTTTCAGTAAAATAGTGAAATACAACCCCGTTCCCGTCAGCAGGATGATTAGCGGCGGGCCCCACAGCCAATCAGATATATGCTCTATCCATACTAATAGTCGTTCCATCCCATCACCCTTTTTTCGTTTATGAATCATTTCCCATAGATGGAAAAACATAAACCTTTTGACATAGAACTTGGAACATAAAAAGGATGGCTTTTATCAATCGCCATCCTGCAGACAAGACAAATCAGCTGGAAGAAGGTCTGTTTCGTCCAAGCCGGTCATATACTTTATTCTTATAAAAAGCGGATGCTGGCTTTGAAAACATGCCTTTT
Organism: Bacillus sp. LR_5; assembly: GCF_042709275.1. NCBI lineage: Bacteria > Bacillati > Bacillota > Bacilli > Caryophanales > Bacillaceae > Bacillus > Bacillus sp. LR_5. The sequence continues at coordinate 30,547 of NZ_JAVAXX010000050.1, forward strand.
TTGTCGACAAGCTTATCAAGCAGCAATTGCTTTTCAGATTTTTTTCTGATTAATTGCTCGCGTTCTTTTTCGTCATAGCACTTTTCGATTAAATGGTCGATGGTCATAAGCTCTTTTTTGAGCGCGCCCTCGTCCTCTGCCATTCCCGCGTTTTTCAAAATACGATAGCCCATGCTCAGCGATTCCGGCAAGTGTGCCGCGTCATCCTTCGGCAGCGGCTTCCCCATTCCCGGGAGGTTTTGAAAGTCCCCGTCTTTGATGGCGCGCTTAATTTTATCTTCAGACACAATATGGGAAAAATCCATCATTTCACCTC
>NZ_JAVAXX010000500.1:0-2630 GCF_042709275.1 Bacillus sp. LR_5
CTATCCTACATGATGTGAGGGCAATGTTCAAGGGTTTTTTACAAAAAAAAGCGCCAGATGATATCTGGACGCTTTTTTCTATGACAAATGCTGCTCAATAGCGGCTTCTGTAATTTGTGAATGTGAGGTATGCCATTTCACTTTACCGTTCTGAATGATGAATATCTGAGGGCTTTCATGCTTGACCCCATATGTTTCTGCAATGAAATTGGACAGCGGCCGGGCTTCTTGTACTTGAAGATAGTAAGCCGGCACATCCTCATGCTGATTTGCAAAGGCATCAAACTCATGAAATGCTGCCTGGCTGATCGGGCATGTGGTGCTGTGTTTCAAGAAGACGAAAACGCCTTCCTGTTCTGCAATCCGTTTAAATTCTTCCTCAGATTGAATAAGCTGTTTAGCCATGACTCAAGCTCTTCCTTCCCTGCTCAGCGATTCAACTGCTCAGCCTGTTTTTGTGCATCTTTCAGTTCGTCTTTTACATCTTCTTTCGTCTGGAGGACTTGATCTTTTGTTTCATCAGCTGCCTGCATCGCTTCTTCCCTCATATCTTTCATTGCAGTCGATGAATCCGTTTTGTCAGATTTGGAACGGTCTCTTAAATCCTTTACCTTGTTCATGATCTGCCCAGACTGATCCGCTACAAGCTGTGTGATGTTGGAAGTTTTGTCTTTTGCGATGCTGACATATTGCGTGCCTTTTTCCTTCGCATCTGCCGTCATTTTATCAGTTTTGTCCCGTAAGGCAACAGCCTGGCTGCCGAGATCGTCGCGAAGTTCTTTGCCTGATTTAGGTGCTAGAAAAAGAGCTGTAGTGGCACCGATGATTCCCCCGATTAAAGTTCCGATTAAAAAATCTTTACTATTAATTCCATCTTTGCTCATCATTATTCCTCCTCTTAGTATTTTTTTCTCTTACAGGGCTGATTTTTTCTTTTGCTTCCATTTCTCCCAAATTTCCATTGCTGCTTGACTCCAAGTGACAACTTGATTGATCTTATCTTGATTCTCTCTAACTGATGCCGATACAGACCCTGCCGCTTGTTTCATGGATGTATTGAACTGCTGTACAGAAGCTCCCACTCCTTGAACAGCATGAACGACCGTGTTCAGCTTTTCTGATTTTTCCTGAATATCTTCAGCCAGGCGGTTGGTCTTATGTAAAAGCTCGGCTGTTTCAGTTGTGATGCCCTTCATTTGTCCCTCCAGCCCTTCAAGAGTGGATGCGACGTTTTTTAGTGTCAGCTGCAATGACTTCAATGTTTTAGACAAGTAGATCACTAATACGAGAAATGCAACTGCGATGAGTGCAACGCTCAAATAAAGAATAATAATCATCTCAAACCTCCTTGCTGCAGGATATACTGCTGTTTACCCGTTTTCTTCAATCCTAAACATGTGTACTGGGCTGTATACATACTATTCTCCGTTATGTAAGAAAATCCTTTAATAAGCTTTTCCATCAGATAAATAAAAAGCAGTGAGATCACTGCTTTTTATTATGCCATGACGTTTTCGTAGGCTCTCATATATTTTTGGATATCTCCTGCTCCCATGAAGATGAGAACGGCTTTATCATGAGCTTTTAAAACAGATGTGTCATCTTCTTCAATCAGCTTGGCATTATGAATTTTTCCCTGGAGATCGCCGATCGTCAGCTTTCCGGCATTCTCACGGGCTGAGCCGAAAATATCGCATAAATACACACAGTCAGCGCCGCTCAGGCTTTCTGCAAATTCGTCAAGAAACTGTTGCGTCCGTGTAAATGTATGAGGCTGAAATACCGCGACAATTTCCCGATCTGGATACTTCTGTCTTGCCGCCTCGATTGTCACTTTTATTTCTGTCGGATGATGGGCATAGTCATCAATCAGCACTTGATCCCCAAGCTGCTTCTCATTGAATCTGCGTTTGACGCCCCCAAAGGATTTGAGAGCATGCTTAATGATGCTGGAATCAATTTCTTCATAATGGCATAACGCAATGACCGCCAATGAGTTTAATACATTGTGGTGGCCGTACGCAGGAATATAAAACGTATCATAGAACGTATTGCGGACAAAGACATCAAAAGTTGTCCCTTCCGTGCTTTTTACGATGTTTCTGGCTTGAAAATCATTTTCTTCCCCCGTGCCGTAATACACAACCGGGACGTTTGCATGGATTTTCGGCAGATGCTCATCGTCTCCGCAGGCAATAATGCCTTTGTTGACTTGAAGAGCCATCTCTTGGAAAGCGTCAAATACATCGTCAATGCTTGAGAAGTAATCAGGGTGATCAAAATCAATATTCGTCATAATCGCGTAATCCGGCTGATAGCTTAAGAAATGGCGGCGGTATTCGCACGCTTCAAACACAAAGTATTCGCTGTTTTCATTTCCCTGGCCTGTTCCGTCTCCGATTAAGAAAGACGTCGGTTTTGCGTTTTGGATCACGTGAGCCAGCAGACCCGTAGTCGACGTTTTGCCGTGTGCGCCCGTAACGGCAACACTCGTGAATTTTTTCATGTAGTCGCCTAAAAACTTATGATAACGTATCACCGGAATTCCCTCAGACATCGCTTTTTCTATTTCAGGATGCGTGTCTGGGAATGCGTTTCCGGCGATGACTGTCATGCCGGGTTTAATATTT
>NZ_JAVAXX010000501.1:0-2629 GCF_042709275.1 Bacillus sp. LR_5
TAATATCAAACCCGGCATGACAGTCATCGCCGGAAACGCATTCCCAGACACGCATCCTGAAATTGAAAAAGCCATGTCTGACGGAATTCCGGTGATACGTTATCATAAGTTTTTAGGCGACTACATGAAAAAATTCACTAGTGTTGCCGTTACGGGCGCACACGGCAAAACGTCGACTACGGGTCTGCTGGCTCATGTGATCCAAAACGCGAAACCGACCTCTTTCTTAATTGGGGACGGAACAGGCCAGGGAAATGAAAACAGCGAATACTTTGTGTTTGAAGCGTGCGAATATCGCCGCCATTTCTTAAGCTATCAGCCAGACTACGCGATCATGACAAATATTGATTTTGATCATCCTGATTACTTCTCAAGCATTGACGATGTGTTTGACGCTTTCCAAGAGATGGCTCTGCAAGTCAACAAAGGAATTATTGCCTGCGGAGACGATGAGCATCTGCCGAAAATCCATGCGAACGTACCTGTTGTATATTACGGCACGGGGGAAGAAAATGATTTTCAAGCCAGAAACATCGTTAAAAGCACAGAAGGGACAACTTTCGATGTATTTGTACGCAATACATTCTATGATACGTTTTATATTCCTGCGTACGGTAACCACAATGTATTAAACTCATTGGCGGTCATTGCGTTATGCCATTATGAAGAAATTGATTCCAGCATCATTAAGCATGCCCTCAAATCATTCGGCGGCGTCAAACGCAGATTCAATGAGAAGCAGCTCGGGGATCAAGTGCTGATAGATGACTACGCTCATCACCCGACAGAAATAAAAGTGACGATTGAGGCGGCAAGACAGAAATACCCTGATCGTGAAATCGTCGCGGTATTTCAGCCTCATACATTTACGCGGACGCAGCAATTCCTTGACGATTTCGCAGAAAGCCTGAGCGGGGCTGACTGTGTGTATCTATGTGATATTTTCGGCTCAGCCCGGGAGAATGCAGGAAAGCTGACAATCGGCGACCTGCAGGGAAAAATTCATAATGCTAAGCTGATTGAAGAAGATGACACATCTGTTTTAAAAGCTCATGAAAAAGCCGTTCTCATCTTTATGGGAGCAGGAGATATCCAAAAATATATGAGAGCCTATGAAAACGTCATGGCATAATAAAAAGCAGTGATCTCACTGCTTTTTATTTATCTGATGGAAAAGCTTGTTAAAGGATTTTCTTACATAATGGAGAATAATATGTATACAGCCCAGTACACATGTTTATGATTTAAGAAAACGGGTAAACAGCAGTATATCCTGCAGCAAGGAGGTTTGAGATGATTATTATTCTTTATTTAAGCGTTGCACTCATCGCAGTCGCATTTCTGGTGTTAGTGATCTACTTGTCTAAAACATTGAAGTCACTGCAGCTGACACTAAAACACGTCGCATCCACTCTCGAAGGGCTGGAGGGACAAATGAAAGGCATCACAACTGAAACAGCCGAGCTGTTACATAAGACCAACCGCCTGGCTGAAGATATTCAGGAAAAATCAGAAAAGCTGAACACGGTCGTTCATGCTGTTCAAGGGGTTGGAACTTCTGTACAGCAGTTCAATACATCCATGAAACAGGCGGCAGGGTCTGTATCGGCATCAGTAAGAGAAAATCAAGACAAGATCAATCAAGTTGTCACATGGAGCCAAGCAGCAATGGAAATTTGGGAGAAATGGAAACTAAGAAAAAAATCAACTCTCTAAGAGAAAAAAAACTATGAGGAGGAATAATGATGAGCAAAGATGGAATTAATAGTAAAGATTTTTTAATCGGAACTTTAATCGGGGGAATCATCGGTGCCACTACCGCTCTTTTTCTAGCGCCTAAGTCAGGCAAAGAACTTCGCGACGATCTCGGCAGCCAAGCTGTTGCTTTACGAGATAAAACTGACAAAATGACGGCAGATGCGAAGGAAAAAGGCACGCAATATGTCAGTATCGCAAAAGACAAAACATCCAACATCACACAGCTTGTAGCAGATCAGTCAGGACAGATCATGAACAAGGTGAAGGATTTAAGAGATCGTTCCAAATCTGCAAAAACAGATTCATCAACTGATATGCAAGAGATGAGAGAAGAAGCGATGCAGGCGGCCGATGAAACAAAAGATCAAGTCCTCCAAACGAAAGAGGATGTAAAAGACGAACTGAAAGATGCACAAAAACAGGCTGAGCATATCAATCGCTGAGCAGGGAAGGAAGAGCTTGAGTCATGGCAAAACAGCTTATTCAATCTGAGGAAGAATTTAAACGGATTGCAGAACAGGAAGGCACTTTCGTCTTCTTTAAACACAGCATCACATGCCCGATCAGCCAGGCAGCATTTCATGAGTTTGATGCCTTTGCAAATCAGCATGAGGATGTGCCGGCTTATTATCTGCAAGTACAAGAAGCCCGGCCGCTGTCAAATTTCATCGCAGAAACATACAGCGTAAAGCACGAAAGCCCTCAGGTTTTCGTCATCCAAAACGGTGAAGTGAAATGGCATACCTCACATTCACAAATTACAGAAGCGGCCATTGAGCAGCATTTATCATAGAAAAAAGCGTCCAGATACATTCTGGCGCTTTTTTTTTGAAAAAACCCTTGAACATTGCCCTCACATCATGTAGGATAA
>NZ_JAVAXX010000502.1:0-2628 GCF_042709275.1 Bacillus sp. LR_5
TGCAATGAGCGTTATTGTGTCCCGTGCTCTTCCAGATGTACGTGACGGTTTAAAACCGGTTCACAGACGGATTTTGTATGCAATGAATGATTTGGGCATGACGAGTGACAAGCCATATAAAAAATCCGCGCGTATCGTCGGAGAAGTTATCGGGAAATACCACCCGCACGGTGATTCAGCGGTATATGAATCCATGGTCAGAATGGCGCAGGATTTTAACTACCGTTACATGCTCGTTGACGGTCACGGGAACTTCGGTTCTGTTGACGGAGACTCAGCGGCTGCCATGCGTTATACAGAAGCAAGAATGTCTAAGATCTCGATGGAAATTCTTCGAGATATCACAAAAGACACAATCGATTATCAGGACAACTATGATGGGTCAGAAAGAGAACCCGTCGTTATGCCTTCAAGGTTCCCGAATCTGCTCGTGAACGGTGCTGCCGGTATTGCGGTAGGTATGGCAACAAACATCCCTCCGCACCAGCTTGGGGAAATCATTGACGGTGTACTTGCTGTCAGTGAGAACCCGGACATTACAATCCCTGAGCTGATGGAAGTCATTCCAGGGCCTGATTTTCCGACTGCGGGTCAAATCTTGGGACGCAGCGGTATCCGGAAAGCATACGAATCTGGCCGAGGCTCTATTACGATTCGGGCAAAAGCTGAGATCGAACAAACATCTTCAGGTAAAGAAAGAATTATCGTTACAGAGTTACCTTACCAAGTAAATAAGGCGAAATTAATCGAGAAAATTGCTGATCTCGTTAGGGACAAAAAGATAGAGGGCATCACAGATCTGCGTGATGAGTCAGATCGTACAGGTATGAGAATTGTCATTGAAATCAGACGCGATGCCAATGCAAATGTTATTCTAAACAACCTATACAAACAAACTGCGCTACAAACATCTTTTGGTATCAACCTGCTTGCGCTTGTTGACGGTCAGCCAAAAGTTTTAAATCTAAAGCAATGCCTAGAGCATTACCTTGACCATCAAAAAGTCGTCATCAGACGCCGTACGGCATATGAATTGCGTAAAGCGGAAGCGAGAGCTCATATCTTGGAAGGTTTGAGAATTGCTCTCGATCATCTCGATGCAGTTATTTCTCTTATCCGTAATTCTCAAACGGCTGAAATAGCGAGAACAGGTCTAATTGAACAATTCTCACTGACAGAGAAGCAAGCACAAGCGATCCTCGATATGAGGCTGCAGCGTTTAACAGGACTAGAACGTGAAAAGATCGAAGAAGAATACCAATCTCTTGTTAAATTAATTGCAGAGCTAAAAGACATTTTGGCAAATGAATATAAAGTGCTTGAGATCATCCGTGAAGAACTCACTGAAATCAAAGAGCGTTTCAACGATGAAAGACGCACGGAGATCGTCACTTCTGGACTAGAAACAATTGAAGATGAAGATCTTATTGAGAGAGAAAATATCGTCGTCACTCTGACACACAACGGGTACATCAAACGTCTTCCTGCATCAACTTACCGCAGTCAAAAACGAGGCGGAAAAGGTGTACAGGGAATGGGAACAAACGAAGATGATTTCGTTGAGCATTTAATATCTACATCAACTCATGACACGATTCTCTTCTTCTCGAACAAAGGGAAAGTGTATCGTGCAAAAGGGTATGAAATCCCTGAATACGGCAGAACAGCAAAAGGAATCCCGATTATTAACCTGCTGGAGGTAGAAAAGGGTGAATGGATTAACGCAATTATTCCAGTCACTGAATTCAATGCGGAGCTTTACCTTTTCTTCACAACAAAGCACGGGGTTTCAAAACGAACTTCACTGTCTCAGTTTGCTAATATCCGCAACAATGGCCTAATCGCTCTTAGTCTTCGTGAGGATGATGAATTGATGGGTGTACGTCTGACTGACGGTACAAAACAAATGATCATCGGAACGAAAAATGGATTGCTGATCCGTTTCCCTGAAACAGATGTCCGGGAAATGGGAAGAACTGCGGCAGGCGTAAAAGGCATCACCCTGACCGATGACGACGTTGTTGTCGGCATGGAGATATTAGAGGAAGAATCACATGTCCTTATCGTAACTGAAAAAGGTTACGGAAAACGAACTCCGGCTGAAGAGTACAGAACCCAAAGCCGGGGCGGAAAAGGACTCAAAACAGCGAAAATCACCGAGAACAACGGCCAATTAGTAACAGTAAAAGCTACTAAAGGTGAAGAGGATCTAATGATTATTACGGCCAGCGGCGTACTCATTAGAATGGACATCAATGACATCTCAATCACCGGACGTGTCACTCAAGGTGTACGCCTCATCAGAATGGCGGAAGAAGAGCATGTTGCGACAGTAGCATTAGTAGAGAAAGACGAAGAAGATGAGAATGAAGAAACACAAGAAGAAGTGTGAGAAAAGCGCAGCTGAAATAGCTGCGCTTTTTTTGTACCATAACCCTTTACAGTCATAAGAATTATGGTATAATCATTTCTGTTGTCTTTTAAAAGACACAAACATGACTAGCAAAAACTTTTTTAAAAAAGTGTTGACCTAGTTAACTAAAAATGTTACTATTAAGTAGTCGCTTCGAGAGAAGCACATAAAGTTCTTTGAAAACTAAACAAGACAAAACGTACCTGTTAATTCAT
>NZ_JAVAXX010000503.1:0-2517 GCF_042709275.1 Bacillus sp. LR_5
GACTCAGTGATGTCCTTGAATCGTTTTTTATGAATATGATGAACATAAGATTGAAGGACCAATTCCAGGAAATTATCCTTTACGGCCTCAATTTGCTCTTTATGCACATATTTTGGCCGGCGGACTTTTATCAATTCAAGAGCACCCTCTGCCCAGCGAGCAGCCAGTTCATCATTCTCTTCAACTGCAGGCTTTATCGTCTCAAAAAAATCATAAGAATGATTACTGTTTTTTCCTTCCTGATACCGATCAGCGCCTTTTTCAGCAACTTCAATCATTTGCTCGGTCATTTCCAGCAAAGTTTGTGATAGCAATATCTTTCACCTCAATGCCTATCGTACCAAATTTCACTCGCAAATTCAGCCGATACGGTATACCTTCTCAAACGCATACCTGTGTTCAGGCGATTGATACAGCTCATTTATACAAATATGAAGATCTATGATTTCTTCTTCCAGCACACTCAGGCGATCGTTTTCCGTTTCCCGCATCTCAGCCTCTAATGCATTTACAGAATGATTCAGGCTTTGCTCAGCTCGCGTTAATTCATCTTCTATATCAGAAAGCATACGGAGAATATCTGTCTTGCATACATAACCGGACATTCGTGTACCTCCCTTTCTTGTCTCTCCCGGTTAACATTCTTTGCTCTCAAGGCTCTTTCCTTCCTCATGACAAAACTAGAAGCAAATCGCCAAACAAACAGGTATTCCACGAAAAGCTGAAGTTTTCGACAAAAACACCCGCAAAAATTGTATGATCCTCCTCGTTAATGCAAACGATACTTGTGAGGAGGTGCCGTATGAAAACAAGACCGAAAAAAGCCGGCCAGCAAAAAAAGACTGAATCAAAGGCAATCGATTCTTTAGATAAAAAATTAGGCGGCCCGAACCGCCCTTCTACGTAAGAAGCAAGGAATTTCCTTGCTTCTTTATTTTTTCAGCCACTGCTCCACCGCAAAAAGCGCATGAAGCTGGCGCTTTTTATGTAAATACCAGTCTGTCAATTCAATCTGCTTCGGCAATTCCTCGCGCCTAAAGAACGTTTTCTTTATCTTTCCATGAAACCAATCTGTTTTCGTTCCGTCTAATGAGTGGATTAACTCAGGGTAGCATGTCCTTAGCATAGGAGATGTTCTTTTTGTAATCCCGATCATCTTTTCCATATCAAAACGGGAACCTGTGTGCGGCACTGTGTGCAAAAAGTGATAAAAAGAGGAGAACAATTCTGGCTTGAACAGCAAGTGAGACAGCTGCTTTCCCAGCCTTATCCTTTCCTCCGCCTTTGAAAAGCGTTTCACTGAAATGCCGTAAAAAAACCCATTTGAGGAAGGAAAAATAACGGTGTTAAAATGAAACCAGTCACTTAAATAAAAAGGAATCGTGTCAAAAACATTCTTTTTAAACGAAGGATTTTGTATAATAGGTGTTTGGATAGTGTTTTGTTCATTTATAATGAGGGCATACATTAGCCGCTCCGTATTTCGCTCATGCCAAAAACGGGTCCATTCTTCCGACATAAATTGTGAGACGCCAAACACATGCAGCAGATGAAACAGCGGTTTCCCAACTCTTTTTGACCAGTGGTATAAAAGAAGCTGCGGATAGGCATCCGAAAAAATAAGCCAGTTCGCTCTTTCATAGGCTAAAAAGAACCATTTTTGCTGTCTCTCACGGAGTCCAAGCTGAAACAGACTGCCTTTTAAGTCAGTCATTGACCAGCCGGCATTACGAGAAACGAAAGAAGCCAAAAGCGACCATTTGATTTCCGGATGACGGTCGTAAAATGCTTTATAAGCATTTGTTCTTGAAATGTTATCCGCGTTTTTCATTTTTGTCTGCCGCTCAATCCGGCTCAGAAGCTTTCTAATGGTCTGTTGTTCTTGCACGTTCATTCACTTCCGTCATGATTAGTTTAATAAGGAGGATGAGAAAGTGATTCGGTATCCTAACGGAAAAACATTTCAGCCGAAACATTCGGTTTCATCCCAAAACAGTCAGAAAAGGGCCCCGTCTTACAGTAATCGCGGAATGACCCTCGAAGATGACTTAAACGAAACGAATAAGTATTATCTGACAAACCAAATTGCCGTTATACACAAAAAGCCGACACCTGTTCAAATTGTAAATGTCCATTATCCAAAAAGAAGTGCCGCAGTGATTAAAGAAGCTTACTTTAAACAATCATCGACAACAGACTACAATGGGATTTACAAAGGGCGGTATATTGATTTTGAGGCGAAAGAAACGAAAAACAAGACCTCTTTCCCCCTGCAGAATTTTCATGACCATCAAATCGAGCATATGAAGCAGGTAAAGGCTCAAGACGGTATTTGTTTTGTTATTATATCCGCTTTCGACCAGGTTTATTTTTTGGAAGCCGATAAGCTGTTTTATTTCTGGGACAGAAAAGAAAAAAACGGCAGAAAATCAATTCGAAAAGATGAGTTGGAAGAAACAGCTTATCCGATTTCTCTTGGATACGCACCCAGAATTGATTATATTAGTATTATGGAAC
>NZ_JAVAXX010000504.1:0-2497 GCF_042709275.1 Bacillus sp. LR_5
CGCTCTTGATACGGCATTAGGAATTGGCGGATATCCGCGCGGGCGGATTATTGAAGTATATGGTCCTGAAAGCTCAGGTAAAACAACTGTGGCGCTTCATGCGATTGCTGAGGTTCAGCAGCAGGGCGGACAAGCCGCGTTTATCGATGCGGAGCATGCGCTAGATCCGGTATACGCGCAAAAGCTCGGAGTCAATATCGAAGAGCTTTTACTGTCTCAGCCTGATACAGGCGAGCAGGCGCTTGAAATTGCGGAAGCGCTGGTTCGAAGCGGTGCAGTTGACATTGTTGTTGTCGATTCTGTGGCAGCTCTCGTGCCGAAAGCGGAAATTGAAGGCGACATGGGAGATTCGCATGTCGGTTTACAAGCACGCTTAATGTCTCAAGCGCTTCGTAAGCTTTCAGGGGCCATTAACAAATCGAAGACAATTGCGATTTTCATTAACCAAATTCGTGAAAAAGTCGGCGTTATGTTCGGGAACCCGGAAACAACTCCTGGCGGCCGTGCGCTGAAATTCTACTCTTCCGTGCGTCTTGAAGTGCGCCGTGCTGAACAGCTGAAACAAGGAAACGACGTAATGGGGAACAAAACGAAAATCAAAGTCGTGAAAAACAAGGTAGCTCCGCCGTTCCGTACAGCCGAGGTTGACATTATGTACGGAGAAGGCATCTCAAAAGAAGGCGAAATCATTGATCTTGGAACTGAACTTGATATCGTGCAAAAAAGCGGTTCATGGTATTCTTATGAAGAAGAGCGTCTTGGCCAAGGCCGTGAAAATGCAAAACAATTCTTGAAAGAAAATAAAGATATCATGCTGATGATCCAGGAGCAAATTCGCGAACATTACGGCTTGGATAATCACGGAGCAGTTCAGCAGCAAGCTGGAGAGGCACAAGAAGAACTCGAATTTGAAGAATAAAAATAAAATAAGTTTGAAATGATACAAAAGGCTGAGTGAAAAACTCAGCCTTTTTGTATTTTTACAAAAAAACGATAAAAATATTGCTTTTTTTGACAACTTTTTTAGTGCTTTATTCGTCTAACAAAACGTGTGCAAAATGGAATTTATTTCGGGAGGAAAAAATGAATGACAAGCCCAACCCGCAGAAGAACTGCGAAACGCAGACGGAGAAAACTAAATAAAAGAGGCAAACTTTTGCTTGGTCTTTTAGCAGTGATGATTTGCTTCACGATTTGGAATGCGCTTCAACGAAATAGTGAAGAGAACGAGCCATCACAAGAAACTGCAGCAGTTTCAGATACCAGTCAGAAAAAAGAAGTCAAAAAGAAAACCACCAAAAAAACAGAGGAACAAATCAAAACAGTCGACCGTAATCAAAAAATCAGCAATTATTTAAAAGAGATCGGTTTCAGCGGAACAGCCATGATTGTCAGAAATGGAGAAATCGTAACAAGTAAAGGTTTTGGTTATGCAGACCGTAAACATCACATTCAAAATAATCCATTGACATCTTTTTATGTCGGTTCGTCACAAAAAGCGTTGATTGCAACCGCTATTTTGCAGCTTGAGGAAAAAGGGAAACTTCAAACAAGTGATCCGGTAAACACGTATTTACCTCATTTTCCCAACGGGCAAACAATTACTTTGAAGAATCTGCTTACACATACATCGGGAATAAATGGACATATTGAAGGAAACGGCGCAATCACTCCGGACGATTTAATAAAAGACATAGAACGTCAGGGAATCAAACGTCAGCCGGGCGTATGGGACTATAAGGATTCCAATTATTCTGTTCTCGCTTATATTATTGCTGAGGTAAGCGGTGAGTCTTATGAACAATACATAACGAATCATATTTTTAAACCGGCGGGAATGACGCATGCAGGCTTTTATAAAACATATAATAAAGAACCTTATCCTGCTGTCGGGTATAAGCTGAAGGGCAGCAGAACGGTTACACCGTATATGCCTGATCTATCTCAGTTGTATGGAGCCGGTGATATTTATATGAGTGCTATAGATATGTACAAATTTGACCAAGCGCTGATAGACGGCAAACTGTATTCGCAAAAAAGCTACGAAAAGATGTTTACGCCAGGGAGCAGCTCCACATATGGTATGGGATTTTATGTCGCTCCCGGAAGCTATTCAAACCATGGTGTCATGCCGGGCTTCAACATCTTGAACAGCTTTAGCAAATCTGGGCAAACCATTGTTGTTTTGTTGTCAAACATTCAAAATAACGCTAAATTAGGCCAAGTGAACAATAAAATATACCAGCTTCTGAATCAAGAATGATTTATGATCTTCTTTGGAAGGATTGCATTCGGCACGTTAAAAGACGGCAGTCGGCAAACGTTAAGATGGCAAGCTTGACAAGTATTTCCGACACATTTACAATGAAGTTGTAACATTTGTTTTTTTAACATGATTGTTAAACCATTTTAAACTTGACAAGGGCGATGAAAATACTCATTCCCTGTGAAGGTTCTGTATGTTGAGAAAACTAGACAATGTACATGCCGACACTTA
>NZ_JAVAXX010000505.1:0-2496 GCF_042709275.1 Bacillus sp. LR_5
AGCTCTTGATACAGCACTTGGAATTGGCGGATATCCTCGCGGACGGATTATTGAAGTATACGGTCCTGAAAGCTCAGGTAAAACAACTGTGGCGCTTCATGCGATTGCTGAAGTTCAGCAGCAGGGCGGACAAGCCGCGTTTATCGATGCGGAGCATGCGTTAGATCCGGTATACGCGCAAAAGCTCGGTGTTAACATCGAAGAGCTTTTACTGTCTCAGCCTGACACAGGCGAGCAGGCACTTGAAATTGCGGAAGCATTGGTTCGAAGCGGGGCAGTTGACATTGTCGTTGTCGACTCTGTAGCCGCTCTCGTTCCGAAAGCGGAAATTGAAGGTGACATGGGAGATTCTCATGTCGGTTTACAAGCACGCTTAATGTCTCAAGCGCTTCGTAAGCTTTCAGGAGCCATTAACAAATCGAAGACAATCGCGATTTTCATTAACCAAATTCGTGAAAAAGTCGGTGTTATGTTCGGGAACCCGGAAACAACTCCTGGCGGCCGTGCGTTGAAATTCTACTCTTCCGTGCGTCTTGAAGTGCGCCGTGCTGAACAGCTGAAACAAGGCAACGACGTAATGGGGAACAAAACGAAAATCAAAGTCGTGAAAAACAAGGTGGCTCCGCCGTTCCGTACAGCCGAGGTTGACATTATGTACGGAGAAGGCATTTCAAAAGAAGGCGAAATCATTGATCTAGGAACTGAACTTGATATCGTGCAAAAAAGCGGTTCATGGTACTCTTATGAAGAAGAGCGTCTTGGCCAAGGCCGTGAAAATGCAAAACAATTCCTGAAAGAAAATAAAGATATCATGCTGATGATCCAGGAGCAAATTCGCGAACATTATGGCTTGGATAATAACGGAGTAGTGCAGCAGCAAGCTGAAGAGACACAAGAAGAACTCGAATTTGAAGAATAAAAATAAAATAAGTTTCAAATGATACAAAAGGCTGAGTGAAAAACTCAGCTTTTTTGTATTTTGCAAAAAAATGATAAAAATATTGCTTTTTTTGACAACTTTTTTAGGGCTTTATTCGTCTAACAAAACGTGTGCAAAATGGAATTTATTTTGGGAGGAAAAAATGAATGACAAGCCCAACCCGCAGAAGAACTGCGAAACGCAGACGGAGAAAACTAAATAAAAGAGGAAAACTGTTGCTTGGTCTTTTAGCAGTGATGGTTTGCATTACGATTTGGAATGCTCTTCATCGAAATAGTGAAGAAAACGAGCCATCTCAAGAAACTGCAGCGGTTTCAAATACCGATCAGAAAAAAGAGGTCAAAAAGAAAACTGCCAAAAAATCAGAGGAACAAATCAAAACAGTGGATCGAAATCAAAAAATCAGCAATTATTTAGAAGAGATCGGTTTCAGCGGAACAGCCATGATTGTCAGAAATGGAGAAATCGTAACAAATAAAGGTTTTGGCTATGCTGACCGTAAACACTACATTCAAAATAATCCATTGACATCTTTTTATGTCGGTTCATCACAAAAAGCGCTGATTGCAACTGCTATTTTGCAGCTTGAGGAAAAGGGGAAACTTCAGACAAGTGATCCGGTAAGCACGTATTTACCTCATTTTCCTAACGGACAAACGATTACTTTGAAGAATCTGCTTACACATACATCGGGGATAAACGGACATATTGAAGGAAACGGCGCCATTACTCCGGACGATTTAATAAAAGACATAGAACTTCAGGGAATCAAACGTCAGCCGGGCGTATGGGACTACAAGGATTCCAACTATTCTGTTCTCGCTTATATTATTGCTGAAGTAAGCGGTGAGCCCTATGAACAGTACATAAAGAATCATATTTTTAAACCTGCGGGAATGAAGCATGCAGGCTTTTACAAAACATATGAAAAAGAACCTTATCCTGCTGTCGGGTATAAGATGGAGGGCAGCAAAACAGTTACACCGTATATACCTGATCTATCCCAGCTGTATGGAGCCGGTGATATTTATATGAGCGCTATAGATATGTACAAATTTGACCAAGCGCTGATAGACGGAAAACTGTATTCGCAAAAAAGCTATGAAAAGATGTTTACGCCAGGGAGCAGCTCCACATACGGCATGGGATTTTATGTTGCTCCCGGAAGCTATTCAAACCATGGTGTTATGCCGGGCTTCAATATTTTGAACAGCTTTAGCAAATCTGGGCAAACCATTGTTATTTTGTTCTCAAACATTCAAAATAATGCTAAATTGGGCCAAGTGAACAATAAAATATACCAGCTTCTAAATCAAGAATGATTGGCGATCTTCTTTTGGATGAATTGCATTCGGCACGTGAAAAGACGAATGGCCTGCAAACGTTAAGATGGCAAGCTTGACAAGTATTTCCGACACATTTACAATGAAGTTGTAACATTTGTTTTTTTAACATGATTGTTAAACCATTTAAACTTGACAAGGGCGATGAACACTCTCATTCCCTGTGAAGGTTCTGTATGTTGAGAAAACTAGACAATGTACATGCCGACACTT
>NZ_JAVAXX010000506.1:0-2490 GCF_042709275.1 Bacillus sp. LR_5
CGCATTATCCGGCTCAACCAAAATTCTCACGAAGTCGTCTACCGTGAGTTTGTTCAGTTCTACACGAATTGGGAAACGCCCCTGCAGCTCAGGAATCAAATCAGACGGTTTGGCCATATGAAACGCTCCTGCTGCAATAAATAATACATGGTCTGTTTTTACAGAACCATATTTTGTAACAACGGTTGAACCCTCAACAATCGGCAGGATATCCCGCTGAACGCCTTCTCTTGAAACATCGGCAGAAGAAGATGCACCGCCGTTCTTTGCGATTTTATCAATCTCATCGATAAAGATAATCCCGCTCTCTTCTGCTCTCTGAACAGCTTCCTGGCCGACTTCATCCATATCGATGAGTTTGCTTGCTTCTTCATTCGTCAGGACTTTTCTGGCTTCTCTGACTGTCATTTTGCGCCGCTTCTTTTTCTTTGGCATTAATCCGCTCAGCGCATCCTGCATGTTCATACCCATCTGCTCCATACCCGAGCCCTGCAGCATGTCAAACATAGAAGGCTGCTGTTCTTCGACTTCTACTGTTACATAGTAGTCTTCGAGCTCTCCTAAAGCCAGCTGATGCGCCATTCGTTTTCTTTTTTCTTCGATGTTTGCTTCTTCCTGGCTCTCCGCCTCATCTTCACCATTCGGCTGGCTGCCTCCAAAAAACATTTCAAACGGATTTTTAACGCCAGATTGTTTTTTCTTCCCAGGAACTAACAGACGAACAATGCGTTTGTTTGCATTTTCTTCTGCCTGTTCCTTTACTTCATTCATTTTCTCTTCTTTGATAAGCCGAACAGAAGTCTCCACAAGATCTCTGACCATTGATTCAACATCTCTGCCTACATAGCCGACTTCGGTAAATTTAGTAGCTTCAATTTTGATAAATGGCGCACCTGAAAGCTTAGCGATTCGTCTGGCAATTTCAGTTTTCCCGACGCCGGTAGGACCCATCATTAAAATGTTTTTCGGAACGACCTCGTCCTTCAGCTTTTCATCCAGAAGACTTCTTCTATAGCGGTTTCTTAATGCCACGGCGACAGCTTTTTTCGCATTTTGCTGACCGACAATATATTGGTCTAACCGATCTACAATCTGTCTAGGAGTTAACGGTTTTTTTTCCATGCGCCTCAAGTCCTTTCTATTCAAGCTCTTCCAGTATGATTTGATCGTTCGTGTAAACACAAATTTCGCCTGCTGTTTCTAACGCGGCTCTGGCAATCTCACTTGCAGACATGCTTTCCCCGGCATGCTTTTTCAGTGCTCTTCCCGCTGCCAAAGCGTAATTGCCTCCTGATCCAATCGCGAGAATGCCGTCATCTGGTTCGATCACCTCGCCTGTTCCCGATACGAGAAGCAAAGTATCCTGATTCATAACAATCAGCATGGCTTCGAGCTTTCTTAGCACTTTATCACTGCGCCATTCCTTCGCAAGCTCAACAGCCGCCCGTTTTAAGTTGCCGTTATATTCTTCAAGCTTAGCTTCAAACTTTTCGAATAAAGTGAAAGCGTCTGCAACAGATCCCGCAAAGCCAGCAAGAACTTTGCCGTTAAACAGTTTTCTCACTTTCCGTGCCGTGTGTTTCATGACAACAGCCTGACCAAATGTTACTTGGCCGTCTCCGGACATAGCGCTTCGTCCTTTATGCTGTACGGCAAATATTGTGGTCGCATGAAAAGATGACATAAAGGGCCTCCTTTAATTTTTCTTAAATGCTCTTGGATGGTGAGACATATATGTGTTTCTCAACATTTCCTTCGAAACGTGCGTGTATATCTGTGTAGAAGACAGATTGGAATGCCCGAGCAGTTCTTGAACGCTTCTCAAATCCGCTCCTTCATTTAACAGATGCGTGGCGAACGTATGTCGAAGCATATGCGGATGGATATGTAAAGTGCTTGACGCTTTTTGAACAATCCCGCTTAAAATATGTCTGATGCCACGGGCTGTAAGCGGTCCGCCTCTTTGATTTACGAATAATAGATCATGAGGTTCTTTTGCCTTCATCAGCAAGCACTGTCTTCCGCTATTCATGTATACCTTCAACGCTTCGCGGGCATAAGACCCAAAGGGGATATAGCGCTGCTTCTTGCCTTTACCGTGAACAAGCACAGTGTCCATAAATAAATCAACGTCGTTAATAGTTATGGAACAGCATTCACTGACCCTCATTCCGGTGGCATAGAGCAGCTCTAACAGCGCTTGATCCCTCATTCCGGCCGGCTGGCTTATATCTGAAACTTCAAACAGCTCCTCAAGCTCTTTTTGATATAGAAACTTCGGTATCCGTTTCTCCTGTTTTGGCAGATGAACAAGCTGAAACGGATTTTCTTCAATAAGCTTTTCCCGCATCAGAAACTTATAAAAGCTTCTTAATGCAGATATCTTTTTGCTTATTGTTCTTCTCGATAAACCTTTTTCATAGGCTTCTGTCAAAAAAATCCTAGTATCTTGATATGCAGCTTCTTCAAATCCATTTATACCTTGAACGC
>NZ_JAVAXX010000507.1:0-2482 GCF_042709275.1 Bacillus sp. LR_5
CTGATATCTTTGGTTGATACAAGGCTTTCAGCGCCTGTTTTTCTAGATGATACTCTTCTGGTTTTTCTTCTATATGCTCATAAAACTTGTCAAGCAATGTCATATCATTTTTCCACCTGCTTACCGCCTGTTCTGCCCAGTCTGACGGTTCCTGCATGGCGGATTTGGCAATATAGTTTTCCATCCGCTTAAGGCCGCTTTCTGGTTTGATCATAGGCGATATAGTGAAGCAATAGTCACATATTTGAGACGTCAGTGGCAGCTGTGTCAGCTTGCTGTGAAAATCTTCAATTATGGTTCCAGAGACTAGGTGAAGACCTAGTGACAATAGCTTATCCTTTTTCATGTCGGACTGGTATGAAATCGTGACATTTATACCAAGCCAAGGCTGAAGGGGGACTTTAGCTCCGGCTGATTCAATTTTCTCATACATTCTGGTAAATCTCCCATTTTGTTTAACAGCTTTAAACATTTGAAAAAGGCGCGGTGCCCCAAAATAAATAAATTCGCCATCTAGGTCTTTTGGAGCAGATTCTTTATCTGTAATAAAAGTGATTTTCATCGGATTCGGATCGCCGCCTGTCTTCTCGCGCCAGTGCCAGTAGAAAGGGCGGTTCATGATCTGTTTGTCCATTTCAACTGTAAGCTGCACTGTCATATAGCCTGAACCTTGATCGACGATTTGGCAGCTGTTTGCCTGAAAAAAACGAAGCAGAAAATCGTGAACCTCTTGCTGTCTCACTTATAAAACCTCCTTACAGGCTAAGATCCTCTTTTTTCAGCAGGCTGCTGTTTTTTATAAGACAAAAATGAGGTTAAGTTATCCATTTTTATTTTCATTTCTTCTTCTGTTGCTGAATGGTACAAAATATCGTGCAGGTGCTCTTCAAAATTGTTCACTTGAATTTTCGTTAAAATATCATCAAGTTTGCCGACCACTTTTTCAAACAAATGAATTTTTTCATAAAGCAGCTTTAAAATATGCTCTTCCACCGTATGTTTTGTCGCCATGTTGTAAATGTGCACGTCACGCTCCTGCCCGAGCCTGTGAATTCTTCCGATTCTCTGCTCAAGACGCATCGGATTCCATGGCAGGTCATAGTTGATCATGTGATTGCAAAATTGCAGGTTGATCCCTTCGCCGCCTGCTTCAGTTGCAATCAGGACTTGGACCTTTCCGCGGAAAAGATCCTTCATCCAGTCTTTTTTCCCGCGTTTAAATCCGCCTCTGAACGGCACAGAACTGATACCGTTTTGCTGAAGAAACCATTGCAGGTAAATCTGGGTGGCCCGGTATTCTGTGAAAATGATGACCTTATCGTCTATCTTTTTGATCAGGTCAACCACTTGAAGCGCTTTAGAGTTTTGTGTCACTTGATTGATGCGGTCTATTAAAACCGAAATGGTATGTTCATCAATGGCCGGTGCTTGTTTCTCTTTTTGATCAAGCATTTTTTTCAGCGTCATATACACAGCTTCCCTGCTCGAACAGCATTCTCTTTGCAGGGTCATAATTGAGAACATGCTGGCCGGCTTATTGATGCCTTCTTTCAGGCTGGAAATTTCATCGTAAAGCGCCTGCTCTGATGGAGAAAATTCAATTGGCACTGTTTCAACATGTCGCTGTTTCCAATTCAGCCCGGTGTCATGCCGTCTGTTGCGGATCATGACTTTATTCACAAGATCTTTTAAATGCTCATGTGCTTCTAAACTGGATTTCTTTTTGGCGAACTCTTCCTGAAAGTGATTCTGACTGCCTAAATGGCCAGGCTTTAATAAGGACACTAAATTGAAAATTTCTTCGATACGGTTTTGAATTGGCGTCGCGGTAAGAAGCAGGCAATATTTTTTCACGAGATTCCGGACAAATTCATAGTTCTTCGTTTTGCTATTTTTCAGTTTGTGTGCCTCATCAATAATGACGAGATCATATGGGATTGACAGCACAATTTCACGGTGGGGCGAGCGCTTTGCAGTGTCGATTGATGAGACGACAATATCGCATTGCTCCCACACGTAGCTTTTCTTTTGTTCAACAGCCGGGATCAAAAATTTTTCCTGAAGCTCTTTGACCCACTGAGACACAAGGGAAGCGGGCACAAGGATCAAAATCTTTTTGGCTAAACCGCGAATCATATATTCTTTTAGAATCAGTCCGGCTTCAACCGTTTTCCCGAGACCCACCTCATCTGCTAAAATTGCTTTCCCGTTCATTTTTTCAACCACTTTTTGCGCTACCTCAAGCTGGTGGGGAAGCGGTGTAAAGGAAGGCAGGTATAAAGGGGCCCGTAAGCCTTCAAATTCAGGAATAGCTAATGTTTTCTGGATTTCTGCAGAGAGCTTGTACAGTTCCCAGTTCGCCCACGGGCCATCGTTTTTCAGTCTTTCAGCGAATTTTTCAGGCCATTTTGTATCGTAGATTATTTCTGGATTCATTGCTTTGAAACCGCCTTTCTTATTCTTCGATTCTTAAAATGAACAC
>NZ_JAVAXX010000508.1:0-2479 GCF_042709275.1 Bacillus sp. LR_5
GTTAAAAATGAAGAAGAAACTGTGAAGCGTATTTAGGGAATTTCTTTTCTGATACTAATAAAAACTGCTGAATTAACACGTAGTCATCACTTATATGCTGTGTTAATAACTCATACCACCATTCTGTTTCATACCTTGCAATCATCCCAACGTTGTACAAAATCAAATAATGAATTGTCATTTCGGGAAGCCTCAGAAATTGCTCCCTTTGAGAAGGGATATAATATTGGTTCTTTTCCATGTCAAACAATAAGCTGGTCGATGTCCATGGCTCCTTGTCTTGTGGTGAAATTTCGAACAGCAGCCCGTGTTCATTTTTTTTTGTAAAAGACCATTGATAATGATGGGACATGTATTCAGCAAACCTTGAATCAGACATTTTGTAATTGATTACTACTTCCTCCGGTATAAAAATTTCGTTCTTATCCTTCTCAACTTTTGTCATAAATCGTTCTTTCTGCTGAAAGTAGAAAATATCGCTAAGTTCTGGAATGGCCATTAATAATTTTTTCATGGTATACCGTTCATCTACTATATCCGATTGTCCAAATAAATGTTTCATAAAATGTACGCATAGGCCATTCCGTTGTATTTTCACTTCATCGTCGCTAAAACAATAATTTTGTTTCTTTCGTTTTCTTGTTGTTACGCCATGTGCCAGTACTGATGTATGGCTTGGATAATGAGGATCACGTGTAATTAAGCATGCTTTGATAAGCTGTGCCATTCCATAAAATAAAAGAATCGGTTTGATTTCTAAGGGAGAATATGCAGCTTGTTTATAAAACGATTCGGCATGCTTTAAGAAATAAATAAACCGTTCACTGTTTTTAAAAGAGTTTTTTTTCGCATCGTCAATACCGTTTAAGATATAAACCTTTTCTAGAAATTTCTGGGTTGATTCAACGGAGTAAAATAGCGCTAAGTCTTTCCACTCATGATATGTCATGTATATTTCTTAATCCTTTCCGTTATCTAAATATTTCAACTCTTTCCCGCTTCCTTGACATGCTCTTGGCTAGTTGATAATCTACATATAATATTTTGCCGAAAAGAGGGGGATTTACTAATGTGGGAAAGTAAATTTTCAAAAGAAGGCTTAACGTTCGACGATGTGCTGCTTGTGCCAGCAAAGTCTGAGGTACTTCCGCGTGATGTGGATTTATCTGTAGAACTTACAAAAACGTTAAAGCTAAATATTCCTGTCATCAGCGCAGGTATGGACACTGTAACAGAATCAGCAATGGCAATTGCAATGGCAAGACAGGGCGGCTTGGGCATCATTCACAAAAATATGTCCATTGAACAGCAGGCTGAACAAGTTGATAAAGTAAAGCGTTCTGAGCGCGGCGTTATCACAAATCCCTTCTTTTTAACTCCTGATCACCAAGTATTTGATGCGGAGCATTTGATGGGGAAATACAGAATTTCCGGTGTTCCGATTGTAAATAACGAAGAAGACCAGAAGCTTGTTGGAATTATTACAAACCGTGACCTTCGTTTTATTTCTGACTACTCAATGAAAATCAGCGATGTCATGACGAAAGAAGAGCTAGTTACTGCATCTGTAGGAACTACTCTGGATGAAGCTGAAAAGATTTTGCAGAAACATAAAATTGAAAAGCTTCCTCTCGTAGACGACCAGAATAAATTAAAAGGTCTTATCACAATTAAAGACATTGAAAAAGTCATTGAGTTCCCGAACTCATCTAAAGACATTCACGGCCGCCTGATCGTTGGCGCGGCAGTTGGTGTAACTGGCGATACAATGACTCGCGTCAAAAAGCTTGTTGAAGCCAATGTTGATGTGATTGTTATCGATACAGCTCACGGACACTCTCAAGGCGTTTTAAACACAGTCACAAAAATCCGTGAAACGTATCCCGAATTAAACATTATTGCTGGAAACGTGGCAACAGCTGAAGCGACAAGAGCGCTTATCGAAGCTGGAGCAGACGTTGTCAAAGTTGGAATAGGACCTGGTTCAATTTGTACTACACGTGTTGTAGCCGGCGTCGGTGTTCCGCAAATTACAGCAATTTATGATTGTGCGACTGAAGCAAGAAAACACGGCAAAACAATCATAGCCGATGGTGGGATTAAATTCTCTGGCGATATCACTAAAGCGTTGGCAGCCGGCGGACATGCTGTTATGCTCGGAAGCTTGCTTGCAGGCACATCAGAAAGCCCTGGTGAAACTGAAATCTACCAAGGCAGAAGATTTAAGGTATACCGCGGCATGGGATCAGTTGCTGCAATGGAAAAAGGAAGTAAAGACCGTTACTTCCAAGAAGAAAACAAAAAATTTGTTCCTGAAGGAATTGAAGGACGCACACCTTACAAAGGACCAGTTGAAGAAACCGTTTATCAGCTAGTCGGAGGCCTTCGTTCTGGTATGGGGTATTGCGGGTCCAAAGATCTGCGTGCGCTAAGAGAAGAAGCTCAGTTCATTCGCATGACAGGCGCAGGACTTCGCGAA
>NZ_JAVAXX010000509.1:0-2477 GCF_042709275.1 Bacillus sp. LR_5
GCAAACAATAAAGAGGACACAGCAGACGAAAATCAGGAAGATACATATCAAACAGGAAACAACCGTTCTTTAACTAAACCCGGTCAAAAGTACAAAGAAGATACTGGGGAGATTGTTGAATTAAATAAAATAAAGAATCCAGATAAACATATCGATATTTCACCTCTTAAAGTGACAATAGACGATATAAAAGTGTTAACTCGCACAAATATTCCTAGCGACACTCTGCAGATGTATGAACTGAAAGTCGCCAAACAGCTTGATGAACCTTTAAGTTACATTCAAATAACTGTTACAGCTGAAAATACAGGAGATGCGCTTGTAAAATGGAAAGGGATTTCTATGGTCATCCCAAACACAAAGGAACAAATAGAAGTAGATAAAAATAACCTTATGGAGAATGGACCACATGATATCTACGGGAACGCTAAAGATGAGTACACAATAGGAGTTATATATGACGGGGATCCAGAAGAGATAAATTCTTTGACTCTTGTTCTGGGAGATACTTATGATAGCGAATCATATAAAACTATAACAAACGAGAAGACTATTAAATTAGATATAAACTAAATATAGTATTTAAGCTCTTTAGGGAGCTTTTCTTTTCAACACAAAAACGAACATAAGTTTGCGTTACGTTAGTAGGAGGCTTTATCTTGTATCAATTATCACTTCTTGAAGATCGAATCAAGACAATATATACAGGTATTGGAATTGCTGATCCGGTTACATGGGACTTGGAACTAATTGCAGATAGGTTAAAAATAATAGTCCATTACAAAAACCGTTCATCTGTAGCAGTAAAACTGCTGGGAATGGCTTGTATTATTCTTGATTCGCGATTATCTAAAAAAAAGCAGTGGGAAGACTTTTCCCATGAACTGTGCCATCACATAAATCATGTAGGTGTTCAATAAAAATTACCCCCACTCTTTAGAGAATTACAGGAGAATCAAGCAAATGCATTTATGTATCACTTTGCTGTACCTAGCTTTATGCTGAAAAACATCAAATTACCGGCAACCAAGCGAGAATCTACAAGTCTCATATCTGATTCATATCTGATCTTTTTCAGGTTACACATCCTTTTGCGGAAAAAAGATTGGATATGTACTTCCGTAAGTTATTCAGCTTTAAGTACCAATCATTCATGATTCAAAAGAATAAAGAAAGGGAGAAAATTTTATATGCCAACAATTGAAAAAAGAGGCGAAAAGTCATTTCGATTAGTTGTTGATATCGGTACAAAGAGCAGGCGTAAAAGAAAGGTCAAAACAATTAGAATAGAGGATCCAGCTTTATTAAAAACCACTAAAAAGCTGCGCAATTACCTGGTGAGTGAATGGTATAAATTCAAAACAGAAGTTGAAGCCGGCGCTTATATCACACCACACAAACGAACATTCAATATGTTCATAGAGGACTGGGAGAAAAAATATGCCCTGGATCATCTCGATGATAAAACTCGTGAAACTTATGAATATATTTTGGGGAAAGAAATACAACCCTATTTTGGAGACATGTACTTAGACGAGATTCAGCCGATTCACATATTAAATTTCTTAGAAGAATACCAACGAGAAAATGATGTCTCAACATCAAGCATTCATGCTAGATATTGAATCATTAGAGATATCTTAGGAAGAGCAGCTGAGTGGAAGATTATAAAAGAAAACCCTGCAGAGAATGTAAAGCGGCCAAAACAAAATACAATGAATATGAAATTTATACTGAAGAAGAAATAAAGGAAATCTTTATGCTATTAGATGAACACGCTCCATTGAGGAACAGAGTTATGATTAAATTTGCTTTTACAGGTGGATTTCGTAGAGGAGAACTATTAGCAATCGATGAAACAGATTTATTTTTTGATACTAATGAAGTCAGAATTGATGAGTCTTTACAATATACAAAGAAGAGAGGTTATCGGTTTAAAGATCCTAAAAGTAACTCTTTCCGTAAAGTTACGATGCCGCCTGATGTAATGCAAGAAGCAGCCATTTTGCTACGGGAGATCAAGAAGAATAAATTACTGTTGGGTGAACTGTGGAGAGGAACAGATAAGCTTTTGTTATTTGGTGGGGATATGGGACAACCGCAGTATCCAACCTCACCTAATACCTGGTGGCAGAGATTCACTAAGAGGCACAACATCAAGCCAGGACGTCTTCATGATATGAGACCCTCACACGCAACAATGTTGATAAATCAAATTGGGAAAGTACCTGGATTAAACATTAAAGCTATTTTTCAGAGGCTTGGCCATGCTAACGTCCAAACCACATTGAATATTTACACTCATGCTAACCGTGAATCAGATATTTTAGTTGCTGATGCAATCAATAATATATTTAAAACGGGGACATTTTAGAGAGATTCTCTAATTTGCCACCCGTATGACACCCACATATTTAGACAAAAAAATAACAGTTCCATATTTCGCGGAAACTGCATAAGATCAACGTATTTTAGAT
>NZ_JAVAXX010000051.1:0-30842 GCF_042709275.1 Bacillus sp. LR_5
CGTTGTCGTTCCGATAAGTTTTCGTCAATTCAGCGCCAATTCATTGCTATGTTCTTACGCCAATTCATCGCATTAGGAGGACGAAAAAAAATGGCGAAAAATCAACGTAATTCCGAACGAAGTTTAATCTTTAAAACTCGCAAAACTACCGGAAGGCAGCGCGCATTTAATCTCGCGGAATCTATTAACGTATATATAGAAGATAAGCGTTTAGCTAAGCGCTCTGAGCAAACGATTAAAACGTATAGTCAAACGTTACGGCATTTCGAAAAGTTTTGCGCAGATAGAAACCTCACAGGAACCGAATCCGATTGTGTAAAAGAATACGTTAAGTTTTTATCTTTTGAGAAAACGAAATGGGACGACCATCCAACGAGTCAACGGTCGCAACAAGACGTTGGTGTGTCTTCGCGATCAGTCAATAACGTTATAAGGAATCTACGTATCTTCTATAATTGGGCGCAAAAAGAATACGGTATTTTCGATGGGTCGCCGGCGGAACGGGTCGAATATCAAAAAGAGGCCGAGCAAACTTTCGAAGTATTTACGGACGAGGATGTAACTAAATTATTATCCACCCCGAATAAGCGTACATATACCGGTTTTCGCGACTATGTAATGATGTTGATTCTCGTAGATACTGGCGTACGTATAGGCGAATTAACGCACACAAAGATTGCGGACATCGACCTCGTATATAGACAGATAAATTTACGCGCAGAAATTACGAAGGCTAAACGTTCGAGAACGCTTCCTCTTTCGAAAACTACAGCAGACGCAATTTCCGAGCTTATCGAATATGTTAACGTTCAGGACGAAGACGATTACGTTTTTCTTACACAATTCGGAGAACGTTATTACGGCGACACGTTTTCGAAAATGCTTAAGAAATATGGAAAGAAAGCCGGCATCAAAGACGCGCGTGTTAGTCCGCATACGTTTCGTCATTATTTCGCGGTAAAGTTTCTATTGAACGGAGGCGATCCGTTTGCTTTAATGAAGATTCTCGGTCATACCGATATGGCTATGACTAGAAGATACGTAAACTATTTAAATAGTAACGTTAAAGAAATGCACGAAAAGGCGTCGCCTGTTACTGCGTTAATAGATAAAGGTAATAACCGAAAACGAGGACCGAAGATGTTTAAGTAAGGACGGATTTTATTCCGTCTTTTTCTTTTACTCAAACGCCTTTCTGAACCGCTCCATAAGCGATCCTCCACGATTTAAGCGTGCCTTAACCGTCCAAGCCGCCTTCCTAAACCCAGCGTATAGGTATTCGTCGAAACGCTTAATTTCGTGCGATTTCGCTTTCATAATCGTTGCGTGCCACGCTTCAACGAAAGGCTCCGCATGTTCTTCGAGTCTGATCGTTTTGTCTACGCTTGCCTTAGCGCGCAAAAGAATTCCGTAGTATTTATAAATTTTATCTGCGTCAAAGTAGCGAGCCATTGCGTTATAGATTTCGTTAGGCAACGCGCCTTTTAACGCTTCAGCCGGTATTACCGCCGTATCTAATACGTTATTTTGGTTTTTAGAACGCTTAATTAAATCCGATGGTTCGTTTTTCGTTTTCGGGGCTTCAGCCGTTGATTCCGTAGGCTTCTCGGCTTGTCCGCGATTGGACACTGTCGACTGGTCATCCGCGCCTCCAACCGGCAGGATCACGATAATATTCGCGCCTTTGCCTCCGTTTATCTTCCGTGTCGTAGCAACCTTCTTTACGATGCCGAGCCCCGCTAATTTATTCAGTGCCCTCCGCGCCGTCTTAACGGACTTCTCGATCAGGCCCGCCAACGTTTCCGCTTTAAGGTGCGCCGCCCCGCTAAACTTAACCGCGTAACGTGCGATCATCTTAAGCGCCTGGCGATCCGTATCATTAAGCTCGTATGTATTGCGCTTGATATGTTCGTAAACAGCTTCGTTAAGTTGAGCCGTCGAGTCGAACGTTTGGTGTTCCGCTAAGTAATGCATATCGCTACCCCCATATCGTTATGTCGTTATTTTGATTATAGATATTGTTATAACGGTATGTCAATATTTTTATTTACACGATAGCGATATTTCGTTATAATTAACGTAACATAAAACGGAGGCGATTCGATTGGAACTCTACGTTAAATTGGACGAGATATTAGAAGCCCGCGGATGGACCCGCAAGAGGCTCGCAGAAGAAACGCAGCTTAGACCGAACGTAATCAGCGAAATCTGTAACCACCAGCGCACAACTTATAATCGTGAGCATATCGGACGTATTGCGAAAGTTCTTGGCATTACGGATATGAACGAATTGTTTGAGTTACGCGATTAAGCCCACGATTAATTCGCGGGCGTCTTTTCTTTCGGCTTTGTTATCGACTGGATGAACGCAGTAAAAGTCGGCGCCTGAAATACTTTAAATGGAAACGAAGGCAATCCGTATCGCGTATCCGATAGAATCAGTACGTGCGGAAACATTATCCGCTCGGGATTCTGCCACGGTTCCAGTGCGATAATGCCCGACTGGAAAAACGCTTCGTACCGGTCTAACTTTTCGCGCATCTGTTTTTCCGAATAGACTGACCGCTGCACCTCGATAAAGAAAGGCGTCCGCCGATATAGCGCAAATATATCCGGCTCGACCGTACCTTTATCGCCGTACTTCGGCTCCACCAAGAACGACTCCAACGCCTGACCTCGCATCTCTTTATAAACGTTACCTATCGCAAGAAAATGATCGATCTTGGCGCTGTTCTTTTTCATCGTTGTTTCGCCGCCGAAGTACACGTAAGGCTGGCGCGCCGTCGATCGCTGAATATGTCCGTCTCTAAGTAAACGCAGCAGAACGTTATTGGCTGCGTATTTTGGTCTGCGCAAATTTCCGAAATGTAGCTCGGCAATCGTATCGCGATCCATTACGCGAAATTTATTAAGATCCCCAATGATCGCTTTATCTCGGTTAGTAAGGGCCATCGATAAACACGTCCTTTTCCGTTAAGATTTCCGGCTCGGCTGCCGGTGGCGTTACGTCTTTGGTCGGCGATTTCATTACGCAATACGGATTCAGCAGCGCCTTCGCCTCGTTCATTTCGAGATACGGCGCCTGTAGTTCGTAGGTTTTGTCGGCCGCCATTATAAAGCGCCCACTTACGTCCAGCTTCTCGGCGCCTGGCGTATTGACGATTCGGGCCTCCGTTATATCGCGCAGCTTAAAGCCCATGCTTACGGTTAGATTTGCGCGGATAGTCGTATCAAGCGTTTTGGCGTTCGGCCGCTGCATCGAAAGAATTGCGAATACTCCTAGCGTACGGCCAATCGCGACGAGCTCCGCTAATACGTCCATGATCTCGGCGTCTTTTCTTAATAGAAGAAACTCGTCAATGCAGACGACTATATACGGTAGTTTACGGTCATCCGGGAGCTCATCGATATGGCTTATTTCGAATTGCTCCGTAAGGTTGCTGCGCTCATCTAATTCGCGTTTTATGCTTCGTAACATTCTTCGTATATCTTCCGCGCTCGTTAGAACGCACTGTACGTGTTCGACTTTCCGGAATACGTGAAACTCCGATTTCTTGCAGTCCGCAAGGTATAACTGCATCCGGTCGGGCCGGTTCTGTTTTATCAACGTCGTCAGGATCGACCGTAGCTGCGTTGACTTTCCGCTACCCGTTTCGCCCGCAATAAGAATATGCGGCTGCGTTAATAAATCGAAGCTAACGTATCGGCCGTGGCGATCTTTGCCCGCAATAATACCGAGCTTGTGACGCTCAATGACCGGCTGGATCTCCGCAAAGTCATAGCGCAATACGGCCGGCATTTCGGCGCTATAAACCGTGAGTATATACCGCTTTAGATCGCCGCTTAGTTCAACGTTGCGTCCGAATACTTGCCGGAATACAAATTCCTTTTTCGCGATTTCTTTCGGGTCCATTCCGTTTAGCAACGTAAATACATATCGCGTTCTCTCTTCGTTAATATCAACGTCATGGATTTTCGGATATCGGCGCGCTTCTTTTCCGTTAGACAAGCGCTTGGCTGTGTACAGGCCGGCGGCATCAAAGGCGTACTTTAGCGTCTGCTTGGCGTGTAAGTTGCGCAAGAACCGTTTCATATCGCGTTCAAAAAACGCAGTAGCAACACGGCATACCCCGCAGGTAGGACGAACCGTAAGAGCCCGTTTACTGCGTCTCCAATATACGCAAATTTGCCGCCGAACAAGCGCCCTTCTAGCCAAGCCGCTCCGATGCAGACCAAGCCCGCTCCGCCCACTAACGCGTACAAGCCGACTACCTCCGGAGACATATCGAAAAATCCTGCCGCTGTGAATCCGCCGGGCACGAACGAAAACGCTCGCGTCATTCCCGCCCTGTCGTTCCTTCGTCTCGCTTCGCTCATCTCTCTCACTCCTTAATAAATTTCGTAAACGGCTTCGTTACGGGCGTTAAACGCGATAAAGTGCGGTAGGTTAACACGGTAATAACCGTTACGGAAGTCGTAGCCAAGTGCGGTAACCTTTTCGCAACTCTGCCGAACCTACCCGCACCCTACCGTTTAGCTGCCGTGTAGTTGCCGTTTAATAAACGTTACGCGCTACGGATCGTCCAATATCACAGTTTTTTGCCCACGTTTAACTTTCCGATTTTTTGGACACGCTGATTTTAGGAGGTGTTGTCCGATGTTTGGACTAGGTAAACGACGCAGCCGATTCGGCCGCTTTTTAGATCGAGAAGGAATCGCGCAGGAGGAAGTTCGCCAGAAGGCCGGCATAGGTCACGGCACAATGACGAGCATGTGTAATGATCGCGATTATGCGCCGCGTATTTCAACGTGGGTTAAAGTACAGCGCGCTTTAAGGTCGCTGGGATACGAAGTCGATCGAGAGGATTATTTTGACTGTTGATAACCGAACGCACATTCGCATATAATAAATGCGGAGGTGTTCGCCATGGAGATCGAAGATAAACGGTGGGCGATGCGCATTATATTGCCGGAGCACAGAGCCGGCCTAGAGCGCCAAGCCGAAGAGAAACGGAAAGTTGAAAAGCCGCAGCTGGATGCGCAGCAGATCGAGGATATGGAACTAACGGTCGCTGAATCGATGGAGTTCGGTGCGCCGCTCGCATTCGAGCTTTACGACGATGGATACATACGAGAGGTAATTGGTGCAGTACATTACGTGGACCACATACGGAAGGAGTTTCGCGTGAAGGACGCCAAAGGCGGTACCAATTTCGTTAGGTTTGCGGATATCATAAACGTAAAAAACGCCCCATCCGGTTAAGGACGGGGCTGATTTCATTTATTCTTTAAACACAGCATGCTCAAAATAATGATCGGCGACTGTTTCAAAGTTCTTATACTTAAATTTATCCCAATTTATTTCATCAGCGGTTTTTCGCTCTAATTGAATCGACAAGACTTTTTGAAACGAGGTGTTTCCTTTAGCGTCCTCTAATGGGAATTTCCAAGTTATTATTACTCTTCCGACTGAGGCATCTTCAAATATACGAGGGAATAACTTTTCAGCTTCTTTTAGCATGCCTTTTTTAACCATATTATTCGTTAGATTATTACTACCGTTCAATTCGAGGTTTACGGTTTTTATATTTTTATTTTCGTTATCGACATCATCTGAAATTTCAAGTGAACTTAATTTATCGGTATCATCCGTACCTTTTTCTTTCAGCTCATCCGCAACCAGTGTTTTTATGCCTTCTTCGGTAGCTTTAAATGGAGCATCTTTTTGTGCTACCTCTTCTTTATCCTTATCCTGAGCATCTACATTTACTTCGCTACACCCGGATAAAACTAAAATTAAAACCGACAGCACCGTTATAATTGATTTTCTCATAATAAAAGCTACCTCCGTCGTATGTTAGTAAAATTATACTACGGCGCCAAACTTATCCGCAATGAGTTTTTATGTACGCGAGCACCTACGTTATCATACGTAAGCACTCGCTAAAAGTTTCGTTATTTCGTTGTACCTTCGCGTTTGGCCCCGAGCTCAAAAAGACCTGTCGCAGCTAATCCCGCAAATCCGCCGGCCCATAACCGCAGCACCAAGTCGAGGTCGGTAAACGGATAAGCAACCGCGCCCAATCCGATACCAATTACGAAGCTTAACGCCGGGATCACATTAGTCGGAAGCTTAACCGTTTTCTTAATGAGTTGAACAAGCGCCGTTAAAATAGGTGCCAGTACAGTCGCGAAAATTAAAACGTCTTGCATAGTATCGTCTCCCTTTCGTTATTTTACTGTTGCGCCGGTTGATTTCGCAGCGTAGATATTTACTTTTCCGAACTGATCCGTTTTGATCGTATAGACGTCCGTTTGAGGGTTCGCAAGGACTTCGTATTTAAGGCCTCCGAACTTCTTAGGACGCAAGTAGCCGCATTCATTTCCTTTAACCGGTGCTTTGTTAGTTGGATAGATGCGCCAAGAATCGGCTGATGCCGGAAGATAAACGTATTTCTTTCCTTTAGAGGTCGACGTTGAACCGCCTTTAAGCTTGAGCACTTGACCAACCGTAATTTTATTCGCGTTCTTGATGCCGTTGTACGCTTGAAGCTTCGCCACACTTACGCCTGTTTTCTCCGCAATTTCAGAAAGTGTATCGCCTTTCTTGACGGTATAGGTAGATCCGGAAGCTTTAGGCGCTGATTTCTTCGCGGATGAAGATGACGTTGATTTACCGCCGAGTGCTTTAAGTTCCGCCGCAATATCCGCTTTTACTTCTTCCCATCGATCCTCGGCGAGAACACGATGCGGACAATATTTACCGGACCAGTCTTGGTGCTTACGTACGCGATCAACGCCCCAGCCACGCTCTTTTAACAGTTGCGCGATAAATTTAATCGCCAGTTTCTCAGCCGCTTTGTACTTAGCGCCGCCTGACTTCGAATAACAGACCTCGACGCCGATAGACGTACGGTTTCCGGAAGCTGCTCCGTTACCATCTCCGGTATGCCACGCGTTTCGATCTGCCGGAATACCTTGTACGACCTCCTTATCGTCCACCGCGAAATGATATGACACTTCGTTGTTGTTTCCGATCATGTACCGAATCTCTGCGTCCGCTGAAGCGTCGTTCGCCGTATTGTGGAACGTAATGTACTTCGCATCCATTGAATACGGACACTTAACGGAATACTTACTTGATGCGACTAGATTCTTGCGCACTGAAATCGCCATTTTATCGTCTCCTTTCGAAATTAAAAAAAGCCCGCCGGGACTCTCACCTGACGGGCGTAATGCGTTTATTTACGTAAAAAGCGCGATACCTACCGTAAGTAACATTCCTACTACGGTCAGCATCACGCCCCATACCCATTTCGTATTTGCTTTCATGTCCGCTATATCTGCGCGATTCTCTTTCGCCAATGCCAATGCTTCTTCGGATTTCTCGTCAGCACGTTCAGCCTTCGTTTTGACTTCGTTAAAGAAATCGACCTTGGTGTCTATCCGAACCAGCCATTCGCGAATGTCCGCTATTTTATCGTTGAGCTCGTTGTTACTCGGCTCCGACATTGTGCGGCCTCCTTTCCGTTATTTACTCAGTCCCAGTAGATCCGTCAGTCGCCCCAGAAGGCCCTTCGCTGGGAGGTTCCGTATCGCCACCGTCAGTGCCATCATTCGTCGGCTCCTCGGTTGCGGGCGGCGTTTCAGCCGGTGGTTCTTCAGGCGAAGGCTCTGCCGGAA
Source organism: Bacillus sp. LR_5 (assembly GCF_042709275.1). NCBI lineage: Bacteria > Bacillati > Bacillota > Bacilli > Caryophanales > Bacillaceae > Bacillus > Bacillus sp. LR_5. Next base: position 7,684 of record NZ_JAVAXX010000051.1, read on the forward strand.
CAGTTCCAGAATAAACTTCGCCAGTGATTGCGGCATATTGTTCGCGAGAAATTTTACCGAGCTCGACGAACCGTGCGACCTGTTGCTTATCGTAGTAACCTTTCGCGTAATAAAGCTTGATAGCGTTATACAAGAACGTATTCTCCTCCAATTTACAAGACCCCTTTCTCCGTTGTTAACACGATAAGTTCCGCGATAATCTGATGTGCTGTTTCGGCGTCTTCTTTTGCTTTTTTGACTGCTTCGGTTGCTTCGTTTAGTTGCTTGATTAATACCGAGTTCGCCTGCTGCGTCGTTGTAAGGCCTTCCTGTAGTTCCTCGACGGATGTTCCGGAATCAATCGTCGGCTGTTCGAGGTATTTTTGATAAGCCGCTTCTAATTCGGCCGCAGACGGAATCGGCGCGTCTAGATACCATTGGTTTTCGTCTATCCACTGCTGATCGCCGTCGACCATTACGACATAGTCGCGATTCGGAACGGCGTTCGGGAATAGTACCGTCATTGCTAATCCGATATTCATCGTAAAACCTCCTTAAATCCCCATCGGAATGTCGCCGATGCGGTAAATATCGAAATAGTTGTACCAACCGGAGCCTGACGTAATCGTCAAGTCCTGACCGGCACCTACGAAAATGAACATTTCGATATAATCTCCGACTTCTAACGGAACGGTAACGCCACTAGCGTAATGACCTTGGTTGAATTCGTCTGCCGCAGGATTATACGGATCTTGTCTGTTCTGGTGAATGACTTTATATCTAGTGCCGTTTTTATAAAGGTTAAGTTCCACGTTGTTATATTGTTTTTTACGGTTGATATACAAACCAGTACCAACCATATACATACCACGTACCTTTGCGATAAATCGGTTATTGGAAGTATTGAACTGAGTATGAGAATCTGAGATTACGCGATCAAATTTAACCTTTTGAGTAGCGCTTTGTATCAAAGTTTGTTCATTCGTAACTGAAACATTGCACCAAGAGTTATTACCAAACAGGCTGTGCCACTTACTCCATCCAGTCGTAGAATAATAAGTTCGCACCCAACCGCCGGTATATCCAACGTTGTTACCTGCGCCCATAAAGTGCTGCGCCATACGGCCGGAAGAATACTTTATCGTCATAGCAAACCCGTAAGTCATAGGAAAGCCCGTTTTACCTTCGTCGTTGACTGTTTGAACGGTTACTCCAATCGGATACGTATCCCCGCTAGCAGTTGCGTCGGTTAACGTTAACTGAGACTTGTTGATATTTATTGACTCCGAATTTATTGTGGCAATAGCTGCCTCGGTTGTTGCTTTATCTGCAACCGCTGCCCAAGGCATCCAAGCATCCGCTCCGACTCCAAAGTTTCTATAATAGATATTTTTATAGTCGTTAGATGTAGCCGAGCTTCTATACGGAATGAAAATTTGCAGCGTGCCGCTATTATTGTTCGACTTTATAACCTGTAAAAAAGCCGTCCTGTAAATCGGCATGTTTAGTATCGTCGGGTTAGTCGCGTCTGTTCCGGGAATCAAATAATAAAAACCAGGCGTTGTTAGATCGTTTAGATCTCCGGAGGTTATTGAATTCGCGAATCCTTCATCAGTCGTCAGTTTAAACAGCTGCCCGTTATCTGTTCTCTGCGCATATCTATCCAAACGATTTTTAAGCGAAGTATCCGTCGTACCATCGTAATTAGTCCGAGCCGCAACAACCTCCGCATTGCTATCGCCCTTACTCGCTTCTATTACGAGGTTATCTACGTAAGCATTGACCGCTTTTAACGCTGTATCTACGTTAGTACCTTCGTAACTAATTTGCGATGCAGAGTGTGCGATTTTCGCGTTTTCGTGCGTATCTAAATCGCTGCTTTGCTTATTTAACGCATCCTCGATGGTTTGCGCGTCCTGCTCTTGCTGCTTAAGGCGCGTCGCGTTCTCGTTCGGAGAATACGTTTTTATTAATTTAATCGCCATGATCGTCCTCCTTTGCGTTAATCTGACGGATTGGCCGTCATTAGTAAAACGGATATTTTCGAGCCGGCCGTAACGTACGTACTGTTCGGAGCTATCCGCGCTCCGTTACGCGCAAAACCTAACGTTAAAATATTGCTCGTATCGCCGCCCGGATTTAAATCGGTACCCACGAGCACATTCGCCGCTTTCAGGTTGATGTCCACTTCTACTTGCGCATGTAACAGACTGTAGTAATTTTCGTTAAGCGTGACCCTCAGATCGTTTCCGCTAATTACTACACTGGTTACGAGGTTCTGTTGCGTCGCTACGTATCTAGCCGCATTAGAAACCGTCCAAGCCGTGCCGGTATATTCGAGAATCAGCGTTTGAGTGACCGCCCGCAATTTCTTTGTTGCGTCATCTCTAGCGTAAAGATCCGTGCTAAAACTGGCGCTCGTATTTAGCTTCTCGGCCGGTTCCCGATATGCGTAAATTTTCGCGATACGTTTACCGACTGCCCCTGTCGCATAGCCCGTCAATACCGTTCTAGTTTTCGTATTTGGATCAACATAAACGTGAACGCCCTCAGGCTCTCGGAAACCGTCCTCCCAACTAATCGCCGTATTCTTCGCGAAGATAATCCGCTTTTCGTAAATCGTCGTGTTGCCGCGAATATCATAGACGCGAAGCATGTTCGGTTCGGTCGCTTCGTTTGCGTCGCCCGTATACCAATAGACATACGGATAGTCCATATACGCGCCCTGAAAGATCGTGCCCGACGGAAGATCAACCGTCATTTCGTCTACCGTTTTTAAAACGTCTTTTCTAGCGCTTTCTAGGTCTTGCGCAACAACTTTATTTTCACGACGGAAGAATAATAGATTGTGTTCGATATCTAGCGAAACTACCGTGTATTCTTCGCCGCCGAGGTTTTTGGTCCGCTGAATACTCGGATCGTTGTAACGAATGGATGCGCCTGGCTGATACGGAAAACGAGCGATTGTATGCGTTCGTTCTACATCCGACGTATAATAATGGCTCCAGATGTACATTTTGCCTTCTGACGCCGACCAATCAAGGCCAATATTCGTTCCGTGACCGCCTTCGAGACAGACCATATAGTCGAGCATCTTTCCGGATAGATCCATCCGCGTAATCACAAACGATTCCATGTTCGGATTTTTGCCTTCACCGTTCCACACTTGCGTCGCGTATATTTGATTGTTTACACGGTCGATGTTGAACGATTGTAGAACCGTCGAGTGCGCTAAGTTAAGACGCGCATATAACTCCGGCGATTGCTTCGTAAAATCTACGTAGGTGGCCGCTTCTAGAACCTGCGTTGTGGTCGTCATGTCGCTTGAGATCTCGCGCCGTATTTCGTTGGTGCGCGCCTGGATATAATTTTCCTGATTACGAATCCGCAGCATTTCTTCGACTTGCATATCGAGCACCGACTTACTTACGTTTGCCAGCGTTAATTCTGGCGCATCGTAGGGATCTAACGGATTGTAAGTCATCTCAACGATCCGGACCGTATCTTCGTACGTAGTTCCGGCGATGAGTGTATCCGCGATTACGTTGATTGAATCACCGATATCAAATTCGTCCTCGCGTCCGTCCAGCAACGGATCATAAAACGCGATTGGTGTGACCGATATCGTTATTTGCGGATAAGGGTTAACGACTTCCTTTAGCGCCGCTTCCATGCTCGACTTTGACGTATATCGATCGTCAACTATCGAAGCCGCATAGCGAGGCCGGCCGTCGAGTAAAAAGTAATTCTCATCCGGATGGATATACTGAAACGGTTCAAAGGCGTACTTGCCTGTATTCTCGTCTTTCTTACCGAACCCCCACGCCCGCGTCGTAATGTTTTGCGAGGAAGTTTTAATCGTTATACCTTGAATGTTATAGCGCGTATCGAGTCTAAAGTTTCGCGCCTGGCCGAGCTGTTTATATACGTAGACCATATCGTTATCTACTGCGAGTTCGACTTTGTAATCTTCGACAATTTCGTCCATAAGTTCGATGCCGTTTTTATTTCCGAAGTTTTCTTGAACCACGGAAGAAACGTTAGCCGCATCGCTTGAAATATCGTATCTAAAGCCGCTGCCTGATAGCGCGTGGCTTAGCGCCTTGGATAGAGAAAGGGTGCCGGATAGTTCTTCGTTAACGAAGTGGTTATTGAGCCGCATTGTGTACATGTGGTGAGCCGTTATGACTTTCGTTAAAGACTCGTCGACTTGCTCCTTTTCAACGTCCGTAATGAAATAGCGCTGTGCTCCGTATGTCTTTTCGTCTACTATCAATACGTTAGTTTCCGTTAATAGATTAAACGCGAGTTGGTTGTCATACGTAAGCTCGATCGTAAAGCTAAGTTCCTTCTTGCCGTCCGTCCCTACTTTGAGAGACGGCGCTACATCTATATCGAGAATTTCCTGTTGTTCTCCGGTATCTACCGACTGTACGAATAGTTGTTTGATAGGCCGCCCCTCCTTTATTTATAGTAGAAACGTGTTTTGAATCGAATATCGACCGCGCTCGCATTTTGTACGTAAAAGCTGTTATAGCCGGGCGCCATAGACGGAAAACGACCGGAGGTTTTAACCCCGGCCGAATCGTTTACAAATACGTATTGTCGCCTAATTTCAACTTTTTGCGTTGAGTTAAGCGTTGTCTTTATCGTTAATGATTCGCCTGTCGTGCGATTAGCGATCGTTATATTAGTGCCGGCCAAATACATCTCGACCGTGTAGTCGTGCTCCGTCGGATAAATAGTAACGTCCGACGCGTTGTAGACTTTAAAATCTGCTACGTCCTTAAACCGGTAAGGAATGTCGTTTTGATCCGGAATATTCATGCCCGGAAAAAAGTGCTCGCCGGCAACGTTTAGCGCCGTCTCAGACGTATACTTCGACTCCGATAAACCGTCCAGCGCGAGGAATTCGAGTTCGATTTCTTTGTAGTTTTTCTCCCGATTCTTTTCGCGATCAAATACGTCATCGCATACGACCTTCCAGCGAACGCCTGGCGTGAAAGTATGCGTAATGTAGTACGGTACATCCTGAACGAAAAGCTTCGCAAGAGCATCCCGATATAGATAGAAATGCTCCGGCGATCTTGCGGACAATAGAAAAACGGCCTTGATTTTGCGCTCTTTGTACTTCACTCGTCGTTGGCGCTGAACAAGACCGTTCCTATTCGCTAAATCTAACGTAGTTCTACCGATGCTCGGAGACTCCGGCGTAAAGCTTTGAAGCCTAACGAAAGGGAGTAGGCTTCGTAGCGATTGGTCGCCGTCTCCCTGATCTATTAACAAATCGAACATTACCTAACCCCCTTCGAAAACTTCTTGGCGTTCATAATGCGTGCGCTGCGATTGTCTAACGCCTTGCCGTCAAGATAAACCGCCGTGTCTTTATCACCAAGCGCTTTTGTTGCGTTTAGTTGTTCGCTAGAAATCGCGTTTTGTTTTTCGAGCAAGCTAATAAGCTGCGCAGTCAGAGCTGCGCTTTGGCCTTCGTTTGAAACGCCGAGCTTATCACCCGTTGATTTCCAAAGCTGAATCGCACGTTGACGGTTGTTCTGCAACGGAATGACCGCTTCCGGTCCTTCTTCCGCAACCCAAGCGAGCTGCTTCTGCGTTACGATGTCGCCAATTTTGTAACCTTTGTACGGACCGCCTGCGCGCATTGACTTAATGCCTGGCGTATTGAATACCGTTCCGTAGCGCGAAATGATGTACCGGATGGCTGCAACCGCGTTGTGTACCGGATTCATGATGTCGCCCATGCCTTTCATCTTGTGCGAATCGAACGTTGTTCTTATCGTCTGCATAAGCCCCATCGATGGCGTTCCGCGCTTCCAGTTGATGTCCCACTTGTTAATCGTAGATGGGCCGGTACGTCCTCCGGATTCCTTCATCGCGATAGTCGTTAATGGGCCGAACCAATTGCTCGGAACTTTCGTAATCGCCATCGCTTTACGAATCCACTGTTTAACGTTTCCGGTCGCTTTTTCTCCGCTGCCGAAGCCGCCGCCAAAATCATCGATCTGCTTCTTAACGAAACCGACCATTGACGACTTAACCTTTTCGTAAGCACCTTTCGCCATGTTGCCGAATACGCCGGAGATTTCCGGAAGCTTTAGGCCGAGGCTGCCGACGACTTTCGAGACTAGTTTCTTCGGATCGGAAACGTAATCCCATACGTCAAACGCGAATTCTTTGACTTTGTTGACGGCACCTTTCGCGACATTGACAACGGTGTCTTTCGCGCCTGAAACTGCGTCGACTCCTTTTTCGAATAGGTTTTTCTTCTTCGTGCCTTTCTTAAAGGCCGGAATACCTTGCGCGATAAGTTTTTTCGTCATGTTATGCGGAAGGACTTGCGTTCCTTTCGGCAAATTGAACAACGTATCTCTGCCGGGACTTAAGCCGGTAAATCCGGAAGGTGTGCGGAATAATTCAGGTCCGCCTCCATCGCCTAAGATCGCCGGGCCGCCTGGATGTCCGCCTGCTGACGTACCTTTCGCGTATCTAGGAATCTCTAATTTCGGAATGTAGTGTTTTTTATCAACACCGATTAGTCCGAGAACCTTATTGATACCTTTTTGCGTAAGTCCGTTTACGATGCCTTCGAATCCGCCGATCATCTTATTTCCGAGAGCTTTAACGCCACTAACCGCTTTTCCCGCCATGTTTTTAATTCCATCGCCTATTTTTCCTGGGAGGGCTTTAGCGTTCGAAACCATTTTATTGAATGTGTTGACGGCGAAATCCTTTATTTTATTAAATATTTTTTTCGTATTACCCCATAGAGAATTCCAAGCGCTGACCGCCCCACTTGCAACTTTCCCAGCTAGATTTTTCACGGTAGAAACAATGCTACTCCATATTGTTTTTAACACCGTCTTAATAGCATTAAATACGGTAGAAGTAACGGATTTTATTGTATTCCATGCGGTTTTAACAACTAGTAAAACTAATTTAACCGCACCTTTAATAACTGATGTGATAATCGACCAAACGCTCTTCAGGATTCCCAATACAGCATTCCAAACACCTTGCCAGTCTCCTTTTAATAGGGAGGAAAAAAGCTTGATGACATTAGTTACTATATTAAGTGCGCCCTGAATGACTTTTACAATTACCGGGAAAACAATCTGTACGACTTGAAGTATAAAACGAATCGCTGGAATGACTACGTTTTGAATAATTATTGCTACACCCTTCAATATCGCAATGATAACTGGGACCGCCGCTTGGATAATCGCTAGAACAACAGGAAAAATCGCTTGAACCACGTTGAGAACGAGTGGCAAGACGTTAGTTACGAGATCTTTTATTACAGTAGCCAGTAATTTGATTATCACAACAACAATCGGTAACGCTGCTTGTATGATCGTCAGGACTGCAGGGAAAATCGCCTGGACTGCGCTTAATAGAATCGGTAGCACTTCAGTCGCGATCATTTGAATTATCGGCGCAATTGCTTGAATAAGACTCAAAGCTACTGGAAATACCGCTTGGACTACGTTCAGAATAATCGGCAGTAGTGACGTAAACCCTTGAACAAGTACCGGAAGCACTGCCGTTACGATTGACGTAATTATTTGCAGCATTGAACCTTGTACTTGCGCCCACACGCTTACTAGTCCGCCAACCAGGCTGATGATTCCCGGAAGCATCTGCGCAAAAGCACCAGCCAATTCACCGATTAAAGGCGTAATCTGAACGACTGCGTCCGAAAATGCTACGCCGAGCGTTCCTGCTAAGCTTACGAACGTCGTACCTAACTGCGCGAATGCTGGACCGAGTTCTGCGATCGCCGTACCTAAATCCGCAAATGCTGGCTTTAACGTAGCTAGACTCGTAACCATAACGTTCATTGTTTCCGCAAACTGTGGCGCTAGTTCAGCCGCAATCTGTCCGAAGTATTGGCTAAACGCGTCAAACACCGGTTGCAACGCCGTCATTGCGCTGCTAATAACGCTTGATACTTGCGACCAAACAGTCGTAACCGAGTTGCGAAATTGTTCGTTCGATTGGTAAAGTCGGAATAAGAATCCGGTCAAGCTGACCAACGCTGTAATCGCGAAGCCAATCGGTCCTGATACGCCCATTAACGCCAACCCAAACGCTGTAATCGTCGGTGCAACGATAGAAATAACGCCGCTTACGCTTGAGAATGCCGTTTTAAGCTGGGCGAAGAACACGCCCGCAGCTTCCGATACTTTAGCCCCGATTCCTTGAGCGAAAGACTCCGATGCTTTTTGGCCGATTGAGTAAAAGAACGATCCGATTGCACTAATGGCCGCATTAAATCCGCTTTGTATTGCGGTACCTATGTTGACTGCTCCGGCTGCAAACCCGTTCCACATGGCCGGCCCTTTTTCGAGCAAATATGCTGCTACGCGATCGACAGCCGCTACGATTCCGTCAAAAGCTACCTTCGCGCCGTTATATGCGACTAAGGCTCCGGCTTTGATTGCGTTAAAAACTACGCCGAGGAGTTTCTGTAGCTGTTCCGAGTGTTTGTATACGAGTGCGAATACCGCTATCAGACCTAATATTCCAGCGATGGTTAAAGAAATAGGACTGGTTAATGCTGCGAATACGGACCCGAGAACGGTTCCGCTGACGGCTAGTATCCCGCCCGCTTCGATCAATGCACCGATACCTGCTGCCATCGCGCCGAATCCGGCTAACACCGCTCCGAACGTCGTTATGATACCAAGGATCGCAGCTACAACTGCCGCAGAAATCGCGATAAACTTCTGCATACCTGGCGATAGATTATTAAACGCATCGACGACTTTTTGAAGAACAGCAACTAACGCTGATACGACCGGAGTTAATGCTTTACCGATATTGATCTGCGCTGTTTCGAACGCGCCCGAAAGTTCCTCGATCCGACCTTTCAAGTTGTTCATACGCTCCGCAGCAACGTCGGCTGCCTTGATTTTATCCATCGCCTTAGCCATTGCGGTAAAGCCTTTCGACCCTTCTTTTCCGAGTATTAACGCGCCACGAATTGCGTCAGATCCAAAAATATTATAAAGAGCTTCCTGCTTATCTTTCGCGGACATACCGTCGAGCGCTTTCGAAAGTTCCCCGGAAATCTCCGTCATGCTACGTATATTACCGTTCGCATCGAAAAACTTGTTATCCATGATTCCGAGGTTTCTCGTCGCTTTATCGAAGGCCTTCGAAAACTTATCGGTTCCTTCTTTCGCGCCTGACGTTTTCGCGACGTATTTATTAAGGGCGTCGTAAATATCGCCTAAGTCCTTGGTCGCCGGCTTGAAGCCTTTTTCAGCCATCCGCTTATAGGCTTCGGTTGTATCAAGCGTTACTAAACCTAAGTCGGACATCGATTCATATTGCGCTTTTGTCATTGGCACTAAACGGCTGAGCATCGTTTTAAGTGACGTACCCGCATCCGATCCTTTAAGGCCGTTCTGCGCGAAAACAGCAAGCGCTGTCGCCGTATCTTTAAACGTCAGCCCCATTCCGGCAGCAACCGCAGAAGTCATCGATAACCCGTACTTCATTTCTTGAACGTCGGTTGCCGAAGAGTTGGCCGCCCCTGCCAGAATATCCGCTGCTTGCGCTACGCTGAGGTTGTCGTCCTTAAACGCATTAAGCGCAGTCGAAGCGATTTCCGCCGCATCTGCCAATTCAAGTCCTCCGGCCGTTGCTAACGATAGCGCTCCGGAAAGGCCGCCGTTTATAATATCCTGCGTAGATACACCGGCTTTGACTAGTTCTTCCATACCCTGCGCAGCCTCTAGTGCGCTGTATTTCGTATCAGCACCGAGTTTGACCGCTAGGTTTGTTAAAGCATCGCTGTATTTATTCGCTTCTTCCGGATTCATAACCGATTTAACGTTCGACATTTGCTGTTCGAATTCCATCGACTTTTTAGTCGCAAGGCCTAGCGCTCCACCAACCGCTAAGGTAGCCGCGCCGAATGATGTCGCGATTTCCGAACCGATCGACTGCAGATTACCGCCGACCGTCCGGAGGTTTTCGCCACTTTCTTGGGCTTGCGTTCCCATGCGATGCCATGCGTTGGCTTGCTGTTCTATCTGCGTATTGGTCGATCTTAATTGCGCCTGCGTTTCGCGAAGCTGTGCGGTCGCTTCGTTCATACGAGCGCTAAGTTCCTGCGTTTCCTGTGCGTCCTCACCTTTTGCGCGTTTAGATTCGAGATATAAACGGCGAAGGTCTTTAAGGCGCTGCTGCTGAAGATCAATCGATTTATTTAAGTGGTCGGCTTTCTGCCTCAGTTGGTCCGAGGTCGATCCGAAGTTATCAACGCCAGCCGTTGACGCTTTAAACGCCGCATCAAGCGCACGCATCTTCGTCGTGATCGTATTGACACTCGCGTTTAGCTTAGCGCCTAGCTGTGCGAAACCTGTACTCTGTTCCTTAATCCGTTTGTTGACGAGATCGAGTTGGTCCTCGGTTTTCCTCATGGCCGCTAACGCTTTGTTGTACTGCGTTAGTAACTTAACGGAGGCAGCCGCATCTTTTCCTTTTGTCCGCACGCTTTCTTCGTACTGACGCTTAAGATCGGTTAGTTTCGCTTTGTGTACTTGTAGCGTCCGATTTAGTACGTTCGCTTTCTGATTAAGAGTATCGAGACTATTATCGAATTTACCAGCACCAGCCATAGTCGCCTTGAATTCGCTATTAAGCGCACCGAGCTTTCGATTGATATCTGCAAGGCCACGCGTTAGGTCTGCGCTTTCTAGTCCGATACTGACTCGCAATGAGCCGAGTGATTCCGCCATGCTTTACCTCCTTTCTAAAAACCGAGTACCTGATCGATATAGACTTCCTGCTTCCCGCCGCTTGAATTGCTGCGCTTGTTTTTACCGCTATCGGAATATTGCATGAGCTCGAAGAACCAGCCGATGTCCATTTCGTCTAGGTAATAGATATCCTGCGGGCGTTCCATGCTGTCGAGATAAAGCTTTTTAATGTCGTGTTCGAGCTTTTCGAGGAAGTCTAAGGGGAAAAGGTACCCCGGCGTTAGTTTTTTGCCGGAGTCTCCGCAGTGGCTTCACCTTCACCTTTCGCAGCTTCTGACTGTTCAACACCTGCATTAACCGTTCCTACAACGCCTTGGATCGTATCGGAAATAGTTGAGATCATCTTTTCGGAAGAAATTCCGTCGTAGAATTCGTCAAGCGAGAACTGTCCGTCGTAAACGCGAACAACGTAATCAACGAGGTTATCAAGATCGCCAACGTCCAGGTCGTCGAAGTTGCTTGTTTTCGAAAGTTTGATAGCTTCGCGAAGCATTCTTCCTTTAATGAATGGCGCGCTAAATACCTTTTCTTCACCGTTGATTAGTAATGTAATTTGCATATAAACACTCTCCTAGTTTTTGTTTTTTAAGTAGTCAAATAAAAAGAGAGCCGGCTTGCGCCGAACTCTCCGTTGAATCTATTAAGCTCCTGTATTTTCTTCCGGTGCAGGCGCAGACGTAGAAGGCTCGTAAACTTTCTTAAACCAATCGTTAATGACCGTCTGATTAACGCCTTCACCTTTCGTGTAAACTGAACGTCCCCAAACGCCGTCAAATTCACGACGCATGAACGTTCCGGAAATTGAATCCGTCTGGAATTCCGGACTATCCGTTTTAGTTGCGAATTCTTCTTCTTGCAACTGGAATTTACCTTTATATAACGCGTAAAGCTTATCGCCGCCGCCCGATACTTGCGACTTAAAGAGCAACGCACCATATGGCGCCAAGTCGGTATCTTTCTTTTCGAGTACGCCATCCGCGTTGATCGTATGGCCGAGCAATAATGCCTGGATGTCGTGAGATAATTGGTCAACTCCGATCTCTACCTCAACGCCTCCGAAAGCTGTTTCGATTTCTGACGGACCATCATCCGCGTTCAAAGTTTCGCTGTTTGTATTCGGTGAAATAGATGCCTCGATTGCCTTACCGACCTTAACCGGCGTATCGTAAGTGGCGCCCGTAGCATCGTCCTTAATCAATTTCGCAAAGTAAATATCGCGTAATCCCATGCGTGTTCCTGCCAAATTTATTCCTCCTCTGTATTTTGCGCATAATAAAAACGGAGCACCTTGTGGTAGATCTCCGTTTCGTTTTCGTATAGGTCGTACTGCCCTAAGCGACCAAAGCCCGCGTCAACGAGCTGTTTCTTAACGCCAGTTTCTAGCCGGGCGTATTCGCTAGGGTCCTTCGTATAAACATCAACTTGAACGTAAAATCCCGTCGCTTCCTCGGCATCTTCCGCGTTGAGTGCGCTCTTTTCGTCGTAGAAGAAAAACCGGATATACGTTTCGTCCTCTCCGCGATACTTCAGAAAAACAACGGGCACGCCCAACGGTTTAAGCGCCGAATTAACGATTGCCCGTGCACTCATCGCAATAACTCCCTTTCTAAATAGCGTCTAATTTCGCGCTGTGCTTCGTTCTTTTTCGCGTTGAAAGACGGCTCAATGAAGGGCATCGCTTGGTGTCCGGGGTGGTCGACTTCTCTTCCGTAAAACGTAGAACCATCGCTCATAACCTTTTTGTTCTTCGCTTTCTCTAAGTGCGGACTGGTGCCGAACTCAGCGAATCGCGATATAAAGTCGAGGTCGCTCGGTCCGATTTCGATAATGTCGTCCTTAACGTCGCTGACCAGGATCTTGCTTTGCGCGCTAGGCTTTCGCGCTTCCATCTCGTCAAATACCGGTTTAGCGCCGGCTTCGAGAGCGCCTTTCTTAACTGATTGAGCTTCGCGCCCCAGCCGATTAAGCTGCGCCATTAATTCGCGCATCCCTTTTACATTTGATCTTGAACTCACTTAACGTTGACCTCCTTCGCAATAATCGTGAAGGTAACGTTCGCTTCGTTATCGTTAATGAAGCTATCAACCTCGAACTCTCGTGCACCATATTTAACGCGCATCTTATTGTTGAGCAGCGAATCCATCCGCTTTGAATACCGAATGATAAAACGGGTCGTCCTCTCGGCCTGAATCGTAGCCGCCGCGATATATTCTCGGCCCTGTAACGTCTTTACTGCCGCCCATACCGTAGCGACTGGCGTCCAGCCGTCGATCTCAAACCCTTCGTCATTCGTCGTGTTTGCGTATTGCAAAAACGTGATTCGCTTGTTTAAACTTCCGATATTTACCGCCATAGCCTCACCTCAATTGAAGGATCATACCGGCGATTTTAGTTCCGCTGTTGGCTGTCGTCCTATTTTCGTAGGCATCCGCGACATAGATCAGCGCCGCCATTTTGTATAGGTCTGATTCGGTATCCTTTACGCCTGCGTTTTCCATGTGCTTGGCTGCTGCGGAAATAAAAAAGGAGACGAGGTTATCGTCCTCATCTCCGTCAATCCGCAAGTATTCTTTTGCTTCATCAAGCGTAAGAGCCATCGTTATTCACCTGCCGGTGGTGTCGGTTCGTTAACGGTAATAGCAACCGTTGTTTTAACCGAAGGCTTAACCTTAGACGCGACTGTAATCGTCGTTGTGCCGGCCGCTTTAGCCGTTACTAAGCCGGAGCTTGATACGGTTGCTGTTGCGGTGCTACTAGACGTATAGGTCACGTTTTGGTCTGCGCCTGCTGGCGAAACCGTTGCGTTAATCTGGTACGTATCGCCAACCGTTAATGTCTTAGAAGATTCCGTTACGTTAACGCTTGTAGGTTCGGTCGCTAACGTTGTAACTGAAAGCTCGGCGCTAAGTGGTGACGGATCACCGACGTTAGGAATTGCGCGAACCTGGTATTTATACGTAGTTAATTGCGTCAAGCCGCTATCTGCAAACGATGTTCCTACGCGTGTTCCGATAGATACTCCGTCTCTATATACTTCGTATTCTTTGATGCCCCCATTAAAGGTTACGGCGTCCCAACTAAGGGACACCGATGTGTCTTTAGGAGTCGCCGTTAACCCTTGGGGCGCATTAGGGCGCAGTTACGACGGACGCGATACGGAAAGCAGATTTAAGTTTGATTTTGTGATCGAACCAAGCAGTCAGAACGAATAAGTTTTCGCCTGTGCTGATGTCTTTGTCGCTTTCGTAAGTGATCGCTGGATCGTAGTTAAAGTGAGAGTAACGGAAGTCACCGACGATTGGTTTAACCGCAGCATCAGAGAATACAACCGGTTTACCGATGATTTGCTCTGGCTGGGCGTTGTAAAGAGTTGTGCTGCCGTTTGCAAGAGTTTCGATCATTTCAAGGTAATCCGCATAAGTCATCATAACTTTGGCGTTCTCGCGGAAATCTTCTGGAAGATCGGCGATAGCCTTTTTAATCGCTTTGTAAGTAGATTCTCCTTCAACTTCTTTGAGTCCAGCACCGTAGAATGACATTTCTTCTTCGCCAGCTTTCGGAGTCACAGCGAAAGAAACTTTCTTTTCTTTTGCAGCCAAACCGGACTGAAGCGCTCGTTCAACTGTTGAAACCAAATCGGTATCAGTTGCAGCCAAAATAGTTTCAGAGATTTTAGCTTTAACTTTGAACTTGCGACGGCCGAAAGTAACGACTGAGCCTTCAACTTCTAGTTCCTTAGCAGTCTGTGTATCTTGAATGAAGTCGTCATCATCTAAAGAAAAGTCCACTTTAGGGATCTCAAGATTTGTAACGTTAGTGTAAGTTGATACACTGCGTAGTGGGTTTGTTACAAAAGGCTCGTGTAAAAGCTCTTGTGAAACTGTTTTAGGAAGGAGTTTTTCGCCACCAGTTCCATTGTTGTCTCCTAAAACCGCTCTAACTTCTTGTGCAGGAACTTCTTTACGTACAGCTGCGCGAATGAATCCGGCTTTAGCTGAGATTTTTTGTACTTCAGGGTCGTTACTAGATAAACCCGCAGATACACCAGCTTTTGCTTTTTCTAAGCTCGCTTGGATTTTGGCTTTTTGCTCGCGCTCTAAAGAATCATGTTGGTTTTGAAGAATATCCATACGCTCTTTAAGGTCATCTTTCTTCTGTTTAAGAGCTCTTACATCTTCGATAGAAGCGTTCGGATCAGCAGCTTTGTTCATAATTTCTTTTTCAACTGACGCCAATTGTGTACCTACTGTGTTTAAGTTAGCCTTCAGATCAAATAGTTCCATTAAATAATTCCCCCATTTTTGAGTTTTAGTAAGTTGGTTTGTGCTTCCGCGATAAGTTGCTCGCGTTCCAGGCGCTCTTTTTCCGCCTGCTTTTCGTCTTCCTGCGTTTGATTTAGTAAAGCGTCCGGAGTATTCCGGTAACTCGCGAATAACTTCGTATCTACCTTCGCAGCTACTTGATTAGGTGCTTCGATGCTGTCGCAAAGCCCTAATTCGAGGCATTCTTGCGCTGTAAGCCACGTTTCAGCGTCCAAAAGCGCGATTAATCGGTCACGATCAAGCTTTTCGCCTGCTTTTCCGAGATAAGCCTCGATAAGACTTTCGCGAATACGGTCCATGTCATCGGCCTGCTTGCGGAGTTCGTCCGCGTTGCCCTGCGCTAACGTCCACGGATTGTGAATCATCATCATCGCGTTTGCGGGCATAAAAATAGCGTCACCGGACATTGCGATGACGCTTGCGATACTGGCCGCCAGCCCATCGACGTAAACGTTAACGTGGGCTTTGTGCCGTTTTATGATGTTGTAGATCGAATTTCCTTCGAAAACGGACCCGCCAGGCGAGTTAATATAGATATTTAGCGTAGAAACGTCGCCGAGTTCGTCTAAATCCGCCTTAAAAGTCTGCGCTGTTACTTCGTCGCCCCAAAATTGAGCCGAACTGATTTCGCTGTAAATGTAAACCTCGCCAGCTTTAGCGTCATTCTTCGCCGCTTTGATTTCCCAGAACTTCTTTATCGTCCTCACCTCCTTTCGAGTCTTCGTAATCATCTTCGTTAGTTTTTAACGTTGGAGGCGTTGGCGCGTCGGTGCTCGTGATTTTCTGCTGTGCGACTTGATCGATCGGGAATAAGTCTTTGCTTAAATAAAGCGTATCTCCTCCCTTTTCTGGCGGTAAATCCTCCCACGCACGCACCTCATTCGGCTTAAACCAACCGCTCCGGATGCCTTGTTGATAGAAATTACCGCGAGTCTGCATGTCTCCGCGCAATAACGCGTTCATACTGAACTTAAAATAATAACCGGCCTTGCGTTCCTTTTCGGTCAGCAACTTCCGGTTAAATTCCTTTTCGTATTGAGTTGCGATAGGCATCAGCGTGCCTTGTACATAATCGATGTAAAGTTGCTCCATGTTCGATACGCTGCCTTGCGTTTCACCGAGCATATATAACGGAATGTTAAAAGCCTGCGCAACCCTTGAACGGGTCACTTTTTCGACCTCAAACGCCTTTGTATCGATGAATTCCTTCTTTAAATCCTTAATTTCAACGCCAGGTTCTTGAATTAGAATGCCACCATTATTCGAATAGAAGTTCCGGAAGTTCTCTAACATCGCTGTTTTCCGGTCATCATCGAGTTGGTTGGCGACTTTGAGAATAAACGATATCTTGGCGCCGTCCATCTGTTCGAGACTGAACGTCCTTACATCGCGATCAAAGTCGAGCGCATTCCGCAGTACCTTTAACGGCGAGATTCCTTTCAGTCCGTCAACGGATACATGCTTAACGTGAATGATATCCATGTTATGAACGAAGTAATTTCCGTTATCACCGAATATCTCGTACCAGAGCTCGCGAGTCGATTCTTCAATGACCGGCTGCACTCTCGAAGGGTCTAAAACGTCCAATCCGATGACCTCATAACGCATTCCATACCGTTTTAACGCGTATCCATCCCCTGAGATGTTCCGATGCGTCTCTAAAAGTCCGATCATTTCACCGGAAGTCATGTTATGGTTCGGCGCGTACGTTAATAGTTCTGATGCCTGCGACTCGATTGGCTGATAGTTCTTGTACGCCTTGATCGGTAGGCTTGCCATCGTATTTGATAGCCGAGATACAGCCGAAAAGACTGTTTCGTTATCTGCCAGCGTTGTTTCTCCGTAGTTGCCGAAAATACTGGCGCGAGGAATAAACCAATGCGGAAGGTCTTTTTTTACGGCCGCCTTTGATTCGGATGCGCCTCCGAAAAAGCTTCGTACGTTGCTCCAAAAGCCCATTTTCTCACCTCCTAACCGTTTAATAGATCGTTAATTGAGATAAACCCGACGCTTCCGCCTCCAACCGGCTTCGTCATGTCGAGATATACCTGCGAATGGGCGTTAAGGAACGCAGCAAAGCCGTCTATTTTTCGGTAGCGCGTCTGTTTGGTCGGTAACCAGTTTCCGTTGCGATCCTCGACGAGCTTAACGTTGTTTAAGTACCACGTAAAAAGTTTGTTTTCGTTATATACGACTCTTCCGTCGAGTAGTAATTCTTTAACGTTCTTCAACGGATCGCTTAGCGTAATGTGCCCCTGCCGCACGACCTCCGTTTGGAATCCGTAGTTCTGCAGGTCTTGCACCAACCGCATCGCATTCGCCGGGTCAAACGTGATCTTTTCGATCTGATATTTGCGCGACATTTCCACGAACCAATCGTAAACGTACTCGTATTCCACGTATTCGCCTGGAATAATCGTCAAATAACCGTCGTCTTGCCACTCTCTATACGGTATTTTCTCGTTATCTTTCTCGACTTTTGCCGCCGGAACCCACGAATGAGACAAAACAAAAACGCGATTATCCGGCAAGATAAATTCCAGACACGCGCTCGTAAAGTCTTCCGTTTGCGATAAGTCGAAGCCGCCGATACATCTCATGCCGCGCAGTTCTTCGATATCGTGATATTTGTTATTTCGTTTTATGACTTCGAAGTCCACAAAACTCTGCTCGCCATTATCAACGAACATATTAAACTGCTTCGTAATCCAGTCGTTTCTTTCTTGCGGGATATCTCTATCCGACCGGTAATCCTGAACCATCGTTGGAAGTTTCATCGTTACCCCCATGTTTGGGTTCGCTTTTATCCATTCAGTCGGCTGATCAATCTCCTTTTCGTCGTCTAATTCCGCGATAAAGTAGAATTTTCGGTCCTGCTCATTCGATCCCTCAAGAACATCGGAAGCAACTTCGTAATACTCAACTAACGGACCGTCTAAAACGTATCCCGCAGTCGTAATATAAATAACCATCGGCTGTCTTCGCGCAGCCCAAGATCGCTTAATTACGTTTATTAACTTGAACTCTTTAAACTCGTGAATCTCATCAAAAATTCCAAGGTGCGTATTAAGTCCATCAAGCTTTTTACTATCGGATGCCCTAGGTTCAATACGACTCAAAGATTTATTATCGAAGATCCCTTTTTGGTTTTCCTTCATGTTTCTCTGAAGTGCCGGCGACTTCTGAACCATCGCCCGACTTTCATCGAAAAGCTCTCCGGCCTGCTGTTTCGAGTTGGCTAATACGTAAACACGCGCCCCGGGTTCGTTATCTTTTGATATCGCGAAGTTAGCTAGACCACTAATCATCGTCGTTTTACCGTTTTTACGTCCGATAAATACAAGTCCTTCGCGGAAACGTCGCAGTCCAGTATCACGATGGACCCAACCGTACAACGACCCGATCACGAAATGCTGCCACGGCTGAAGCGTTAACTTTGAGTAGTCACCTTTCGAAGGCTTACAGTATTTCTCAATATACCGAATTGGCCGGTGTCCCTTTTCGATATCAAATATATAAGGAAATTCGTCAGTACCAGCACGCTCTAAGTCTCTAAGATGACGTTTACATGCCATAACATTTTTCGCACTTGCTTTAATTTCTCCTGCGACAACTTTCTCTGCGTAAAAGGTTGTAAGTAGATTTTCGGCCGGTTTTTCGCATATAAATCCGGCCATTTTTTGCGTTTTTAGCCAGTTTTCGAACCATTTTTCGAGCTCTGTAGGACTAGAATTCGTCGTAATCGTCGTCATTTTCACCACCACCCGCGTTTAATTCTTTGCGTTGTGCCGGCGTAAGATCGAGCGATTTCAGAAGGTTATTCAAAGTCGTAACCGTCTTCGTAAGCTCAATCGCTAACGGATTTTTGACGAGGTTTTCCGCGCCTGCCTTGTTCGTATGCCGCATCATTAAAGGGTTTTCCGCCACTTCCTTTTTTAATCGGCGGTAGAACTTATGCGTATCGATATAAAGTTCGATAAGCTCTTCGTCCGATTCCGTATACCTGTCGCCAAGATATTCA
The DNA here is from genome assembly GCF_042709275.1 of Bacillus sp. LR_5. NCBI lineage: Bacteria > Bacillati > Bacillota > Bacilli > Caryophanales > Bacillaceae > Bacillus > Bacillus sp. LR_5. Next base: position 26,793 of record NZ_JAVAXX010000051.1, read on the forward strand.
CGCAGTCTTTTCGCAGTGGGTACCGCCATATGATCGCTCCTTTCGTCCGGGGTTTTACCCCCTTTAATGTAAAATTTCCAGTCGCGCTACAAGCGATTGGGCCCCGCCGGTCCCTACGTTTTTGCCTTCGAAATCCCAACGGTAGGGGGGCTATAGCTCCGGATTAGCCTGCGCCTTCACCACGTTTATTCTGCGTTTCTTAGCCGTTTTCGCAGCCGGTCCAGCGCCTTTTTCCGGGTGCCTTCGGTTGTGGCACGGATTGCACAAACTTACGAGATTTTCGAGTGTTAGCGCGAGTTCCGGATGATCGCGCAGTTCTTTGATATGATGAACCGTCTGAGCCTTCGTTATCTTACGTTCTTTGAGACAGTCTTGGCATAAGCCGTGGTCGCGCGTAAGAGCCAACGCTCTACATTCCGCCCATGCCTTCGACTTATAGAACGCTCGTGCTTCGGGGTTACGCTTGTGCTTGTCGTAGTAGTTACTCATCGCTTAGCACTCGCCATGAATCGCGTTAAGGTTAACGCTGGACCCAGCCGTATTACTCTAGGCTTACAGAACGGACGGTCTGCGAGTTGTAGAAAGCCGAGCTCGTAGTCGCGTTCCCTACGTTGTTCTCGTAGATACCTATAGCGCTGCCTACGTTCTCTATTCATACGTGCCTCGAATCGTAAAGTCTCGGTACGTTCCCGTTACAGGTTTATCTGTCCTGCGAACATACAGATCGTACGTACCATCGATCTCTTCCGTAACTACACAGCGATCTACATCACCGTCAAGTATCTCGTCTAATGTCCTACGTATATTCTCCTTCTGCTCATCCGTTAGGTACATCGCTATCCCTCCGTTCTAATAGATATAAAACCTAGCGCCCATTCCGGTCGCTTACGCTCCCTACATGTTCGCAGTTATTAATTACTTAGTACCTTGATCGCGATAAGTAATAATAGTGGATTGCTAGATCCACAAGATAAAGAGAAGAAATCAACCGAAAACAGGCGCCATCCCTACAGCGCCAAGGCTTCGACCCACTTTCGATTGGTGCAGTTTTCGCCTTATATTCGGGCTTATTGGTGCAGTTTTGACCGCCTATTTACGATCGGCCCGATGCTGTGCGAACATCTTCCGTACTGATTGCGTCCAGTCTGTCTCGATAGTCTGTCGGAACATCACATCCGGATGCACTAAGTACCGAACCGTGCGGCCACTCTTCGTGCTCAGGATCGCGCCCTTACGCTGCAGCTTCGCAATAGATGCCGTCACTGTATCTCGGTCATGCCCGATCTCCTTTGCGAGCTGGTCGCGTCCAAGGTGTTCGATTACTTCCGGATTCTCTTCGTCCGGGTTAGCGCAAAGGTAATATTCGCTAAAGTGAAAGAACGGCAGTATTTTATAGAGCAGCCCGATCTCGCTAAGTCCGAGGTCCGCGATAATCTCATTCGTCTTTACCTGATACAGCTTCGTAAAGCTTGCGCCTTCTTTCGTATCACCCATCGTATGGAACTCGGCGCTAATGTAATACTCGTTACTTCTGCCGCGTTGCACGACCTTAATAATGCCGAGCGCTTCCAGCCGTCCGAGTATCGTATTAGTTGCCCGCCTTGACTTGCCGATAATGCGCTGTATGTCCGCCTGCTTTAACGGCTTGCCTCCGCTGATAAGTTGGCCGTCGCTCTTGAAACGCAAATAAGGCAGCAGCTTAACGATAGCCCCCGCCTCTATTAACGATAGATCCTTGATGACTGCGCGTATCGGATCGTGATAGCTTGCGACCCAGCGCTTTGTATTAGCCGACTTATAACGTTCTTGTTCGAGCTTCTTACGATAGGCTTCGTCTTGTTTTCGGCTCCTTAGCGAATACAGATGCGTAAGGTCCTCGCCTGTCTCAACGTCAATCAACCGTTTGTCTCCCAATTCTATTATCCCCTCCCGAATTAATCGTTTGGGCTATCCGGTTCTTTACCGAAAGTAAACATCGGAAACCCGTAAGCTTGATGCGCGGTTATAATCGAATTCTTAAGCTCCTCGGTATTAACTCGCGTATTCACGTCCACATCCGATAATGCTTCCGCAATCTTATATACGTTACTCACACGAACGCCCCCTTCCGAAACCTATTCGCGGTGTATGTTGTGACCAGCTGTTTGGTCCGGGTTTCGGCCGGTAGACTTTTCTCTCGAGCATGTCGATTCTTCGTTTTAGCTTGGCGATTTCTTCTTCGTACTTATCGCGATTCATCGGCGCCCAACTCCTTCCGAATCAATCGCTCGGCTTCTTCGAACGAAAGGTCGGCAGCATTCGGAAACTCAAACACGGCTTGTGCGCGATTACCGGATTCAAATTCGATAGTGGCTTCGACTTTTGTTCCAATACGCTGCCGATGAGGCAATCCGCCATTATCATTAAAGAATATCAAGTCTCGCATACGCTCCATCTGATTAACGTTAATGTTCATTTACCTACGCCCTCCTCTACGTAAATCACTTCGTATGCCAATTTGGCAAGCCACTGAAAATGCGGATCTTTTACGATTGGGTTTTCGGCATAACCCGGCAGCATATATAGCGTTGCATTTTCCGCGTTTATACCGTCAATTCCGCAAGGATTACGCGATACAAATTGCGTGTTTTTATATTTCGGATAGTTCGCTTTCACGCGATTCCATATCGTTTTGGCTTCGCTAACGGTCCGCCCTACAACGAGCGCAGTACGCCATTTAGATGTGTCGGTCACCCAAACGCTATCCTTAGTGACCTCAGCCGGCGTTATTGGTCCGATATACTCGTCGCCTAAATATATGTGCCAAGTACGCTGTTTCTTATCGCTCATCGGCGCTCGGCCCGTTGTATTTTCTCTTTGCTAACGGAAGCAAAATAGAAATCGAAAATGATCGCAAGTGGAAACAGCGGTATCTTTATCAGCGTAATGACTAACGCAATTAATAAAGTCGCGACGGCCTTTTCTTTGTCGACCTGCTTTGTTCGTAATAATTCACGCAGCTCCTCGTCAGAATATCCGGATACATATAAGGAGACAATCGTAAATTTAAACGTAAGGCCTGCGTAGACCATTCCGGTAATAAAGTAAACCAAAAGAGTCTCCATCAACGTGTCTCCTTTTCGGCAGTCTCAACATAAATTCTCGCAGGACCCGGGTATAAGCGTCTCGTCATATCAACGTCGATAGTTGCCACTTCTGTTGGTGACACTTCGATAACCTCCATCATTTCTTCGCCGCTGAATAAGGACCTGTTCTCTCGCCTAATCGCGGCTATAACCTCCGCAATCTCTTTGCGCACCGCATGTCCGGCAGACTGCAGCGCAATCAGGCGATCTAAATATGCGAACAATTCCTCTATCTTCGTCATCTTCATCGTCTCCTTTTCGTTTCTTATTCGCTCGCTTTATCGCAAGCACAAAAAGACCTCCGCCGTGTTGGTGGAAGCCTCGTTCTGATTGCGTATTAGCGCCTTTAGCCGTCGCCCTACCGAATACCCTCCGGCTGGATTAAAACGGCTGTGGCGCGCTTATTTCGTTGTTTAGTCTATATGATCGTTATATAACGCCACGAGCATGTCGCCGTCCTCATTGAAACTGACGAGTATCTCACGTCCACTCATCCATTCGTAATTATTCGGGTGATTAACGTATTCTTTTAAGACGTCCGCGACTTCTTCGGGAGGAACCTCGCGATCATCTAAAGTTGAACCGTAGCCGTCACTTACCTGCGTTAAAATCATTCGAATCATTCGCGAACACCTCCGTTTGATATACCGCCGCAATATGTATTAAAAGGACGCCAATTTGCGGCTAGTGCCCGTTGTTATTCCGTAGGGGTGGCGTCCTTTACCGTACATACTACAGATCAAAATTTCGTTTCAATACGTAAGACAGCATATTGGGCACTTTAACAAGTATTTTTCAAATAAAAAACCAAATTATTTTCATCCAGTAAAAATCACCGGACAACGTAATTTGGCATCTCTTTGTATCATTAAATTCTAATCGCGATCAAGGTACTAAGTAATTAATATCTGCGTCCGCTAATGAG
>NZ_JAVAXX010000510.1:0-2476 GCF_042709275.1 Bacillus sp. LR_5
GACAAACTTCATCACAGCAGCCTATATAATGGCATGGCGTGGTTTTAACGTTTTTGTTGATACCGAAGTAGCAATTGCGTTTGCCGTATCATTAAACCCGTTGATTAAATCAAACGCCAGAGCACAAATGACTATTAGTATCGTTAATATTAATAGAATATCCATTTTTACCCCTCGTTACGCGTTTTTCATAATGATGGTTTCAAGATTATTGGCAACACTTTGACAAGAGTCGGCGATTTCTTCAAGCGTTTCGTATATTTCACGATATTGAATGACTTTGATTGGATCTGTTTCATTTCCGAAAAGATTCTTTAATGATTTTCTGTGCAAGTTGTCACAACTGTGCTCATACTCTTTAATTTTGATTGCGTGAGGCTGAATATCCTTTAAGCGATTTTCTGCCAGCAGCTCGATCGTAATCAAAATCTCTTTCGCACATTCTCTGATATATCCGCTGAATTTATCAATATGCTCGTCTGATGAAGTAATTGAGAAAATCTCCATCATGGCAGAGAAATGTTCGATTCCGTCAAGCACATCATCCAAGCTGTTTGTCAGCTGAAGGATATCTTCGCGCTCAATAGGAGTGATGAACGCTTTGTTAAGCTCTTTAATCATGACATGAACATGATTGTCACCTTTTGTTTCATATTCCTTTAACGTATCTGCAAATTCTTTAAGAGTCGTTTGGTTAGTGACCTTAAAATTCACAAAATATTCTGCAGTTTCGTCTATGTTCTTTGCAATTTCTGTTAAAAGGAGTGAGAACTTATCTTTTTTTCTTCTTATCATTAAAAACCCTCCATAGTTTGAATGAACAATGCACACATCAAATTATTATATAGCCTTTTGTCGAAAAAAAACAGGTAAAGTCGAAAAAAACGTATCTTGACTTTTTTGATAAATCGTGTCTCCTTATTTTGACCTACTTCGCTTTAAAAAAACGACCCAAGTTTGCAAAAACTTTCTGCTTAACGTAAAAAGTATATCAAAAGTTGTGTTTTTCCTGTCAACTTTTATCTTCTGTTTCACCAAAAAACGGTTCCCTAAACAAGGGAACCGTTTTATCAGCGTGCTTTTCGTTTTTTCATCCCGTAATAGACAGGCAGTCCGGCAAGGCCGATGAGGATGGATAATCCGCAGCTCATTGTATCTGTAATGAGTGTGCTGCCTAGCACAAAGAAGGAGCCCGCGATTGCCAGAATTGGCATAAATGGATAAAGCGGAACACTGTAGGCGCGCTTTTTTCCCTTTGCTCGCTTGCGGAGAATAAACACTGCAAAAAAGGCCATCACATAAAAGATGTAGATCATGAAAATGGAGATTTCTGAGAGCTTATCAGGGTTGCTGATCAGCATCATAATCAAAGCTAAAGCAATTTGAAAAGAAATTGCAATCCATGGTGTGCGGAACGACGGGTGTACATGTGACAGTTTTTCAGCAAATGGAAGCTGTTTGCGTTCCGCCATTGCAAATGAAACACGCGGGAAAGAAAGCACCTTTCCATTTAAGCACCCAAAGATGCTGACGATAATCCCTACACTGATCAGCTTTCCGCCAATTGACCCGAACAGCATGGTTGCAGCGGTGCTTGTCGCATTTTCACCAAGCGTGACAATTTCGTTCGCTGACAGGATGTGAAGCAATGCAAAATTAATGAAAATATAGATCGCCGTTACAATTAATAATCCGCCCGTCATAGCGCGTGGAAGCAGCTTTTCGGGATTTTTCATTTCTCCGCCGAGAGCGGCAAGGAGAATCCATCCGTCATAAGCAAACAACGTAGCTAAAATAGCCGCCCCGAAGTTCATATCGGAAATGCTTTCGTTTACTGCTGTGAAGATGTGCTGATCCCCTTTCCAAAGGCCAAAGATGATGATGCAGGCAATCGGAATCAGTTTTCCGATCGTTGTCAGTGTTTGGACAAAACCGCCATATTTTGTACCAATAATATTAATGACGCATAAAAAGAGAACTGCTATGATTCCAATGACTTTTGATAGTCCAGATCCCCAGCCGAAAAGATTCGCCATTAAAGATCCAAAATATAAACCCAGCGCGCCAATAATCGCCGGGCCGTAAATGATAATCTGCACCCAGCCGCACAAAAATCCCCAAAACTCGCCGTACACTTCTTCAAGGTACGTATAAAGCCCGCCGGTTTTTGGAATCTGCGTTCCGATTTCCGCGATTGTCAAACCGCCCGCCAGTGTTAAAATACCGCCTAACAGCCAGGCGAAAAGCGCCATTTTTGAATCACCTGAATAAGCAAGCACAGCGCCGGGCTTCATAAAAACACCAGAACCGATAATGGTTCCGATGACAAGAGTAAGGGCAAACAAGAGGCCTATCTCTTTTTTTAAACCGTTGTCTTCAGTATGCATGTCCTTAACCTCCTATGATGTTGAAGCTTCATGTTGAAGAATCTATTTTTTCATATTGTAAACCCTATTCTAGAAAAGTGAAATAAAAT
>NZ_JAVAXX010000511.1:0-2445 GCF_042709275.1 Bacillus sp. LR_5
TACAAATACGGGAGATAAAAAAAGCCGCCAAGTGATCAGACGCGCCATTCGTCAAAATCCTGACGGTGTCATCTGTGTCACAGGCTGCTACGCGCAAACCTCACCTGCTGAGATTATGGCGATCCCCGGTGTCGACATTGTAGTTGGAACACAGGACCGTGAAAAAATGCTTGGCTACATTGACCAATACCGAGAAGAACGCCAGCCGATTAATGGCGTCAGCAACATCATGAAAGCAAGAGTATATGAAGAGCTTGATGTGCCTGCTTTCACGGACCGCACAAGAGCGTCATTGAAAATACAGGAGGGCTGCAATAATTTCTGCACATTCTGTATCATTCCGTGGGCGAGAGGCCTGCTCCGCTCCCGCGACCCTGAAGAAGTCATTAAACAAGCGCAGCAGCTTGTTGATGCCGGATATAAGGAAATTGTTCTTACGGGTATTCATACAGGCGGCTACGGCGAAGATATGAAAGATTACAACTTCGCGAAGCTTTTGAGCGAATTAGACACCCGTGTGGAAGGCGTGAAACGGATCAGAATTTCTTCAATCGAAGCCAGCCAAATCACTGACGAAGTGATCGAGGTCTTAGACCGCTCAGATAAGATAGTGAATCATTTGCATATTCCTATCCAATCCGGATCAAACACAGTGCTTAAACGGATGAGACGCAAATATACAATGGAATTCTTTGCAGACCGTTTAAATAAATTGAAAAAAGCACTGCCAGGCTTAGCTGTTACTTCTGATGTCATCGTCGGATTCCCTGGAGAAACAGAAGAAGAATTTATGGAAACCTATAACTTTATTAAAGAACATAAATTCTCTGAACTGCATGTTTTCCCTTACAGTAAGCGTACAGGAACACCAGCTGCGCGAATGGAAGACCAAGTGGATGAAAACGTGAAAAACGAACGTGTGCACCGCCTGATTGCTCTTTCTGACCAGCTTGCAAAAGAATACGCTTCTCAGTATGAAAATGAAGTGCTTGAGATTATCCCTGAGGAAGCGTTTAAGGAAACAGAAGAAGAAAATATGTTTGTCGGTTACACAGACAATTATATGAAGGTTGTTTTCAAAGGTACGGAAGATATGATCGGCAAAATCGTAAAAGTCAAAATCCTAAAAGCAGGTTATCCTTACAACGAAGGACAGTTTGTCCGTGTGGTTGAGGATGAAATAACTGAACACATGCGTTTGTCTTCTTAACCTAAAAAATCGGTGCATTAAAATGTACCGGTTTTTTATTTAGCCGGGATAAGAAGGTGAATCAATCGGTAAAACAAGTTTGTTAGCGGAAGAAATAAAAGAGCTGTTACTACATTAAATAAAAGACTGAAATGAGCAATCCTTTGGGCGGGATCGGGTGATAACTGCTCTACAAAGCCGGTCGCTGCGGTCAGAAAAGGCAATACTAGAGCCACCCCTAGCACGTTAAATACCACATGCGCATATGCTGTCTGTTTCGCCGCATATCCCCCGGATACAGCAGCCATGACAGCTGTAATGCATGTCCCGATATTGGATCCGAGTACGACGCTCATCGCCTGTGTCAGTCCGATAATCCCTTCATTCATAAAACTCATCAAAATGCCGATACAGACAGAACTGGAGTGAATGATGGCAGTTAACACCATCCCGATGAGCAAAGCGGACCAGTTTGAATCGTTAACATGGTATAGAACGTCGGCTCCCGTTTTCAGCTTTGTCAGCGGCCCGGCAAGATGGCTGAATCCGCTGATGCAAAAGAAGATGATGCCCAGTCCAAGGAAGCTTGTTCCCAGCTGTTTCAAAGGATGCCTGCCAGTCAGAAAAAACAATAAACCTCCTATTAAAAGAACCCAAATCAAAATATCCATTTTGATAGCAATAAATTCAGTTGTAAAAGTAGAGCCAACATTCGTCCCCAGAATCATTGGTATCGTCCGCTTAAAAGAAAGGACGCCCGCACTTACAAAGCCGATGACAATGACCATAAAAGCTGAACTGCTCTGAAGTATCCCCGTAAATACAATGCTGATAAGAAACGCTTTTAACGGATGGTCCGTAAATAAAAGCAAACGTTCTTCAATTTTTGAGTACGCCATTGAAATTAAGCCCTTTCGAAGCATGTTCATGCCTGCGAGAAAGAATAATATAAGAGCAGTAAAGCTAATCAGAATTAACATCCTATTCACCAACCCCTTTCTTTCATTATATAGACAGGCAGTCGCACTCATGACGGAAAAGTGAACTCACTTAGTTGACCTGACTGATGGCTTATATTATAATGTCAAAGTACATGTTTATATGTGTAACTTAAAGGTAGTCGATTGGTGTATTCGGAGGGAGGGAAAGAGAATGTCAAAAACGGTCGTTAGAAAAAACGAATCGCTTGAAGATGCTCTTCGTCGCTTCAAACGCAGTGTATCAAAGACAGGTACTTTGCAAGAAGCAAGAAAGCG
>NZ_JAVAXX010000512.1:0-2435 GCF_042709275.1 Bacillus sp. LR_5
CGGGGTACAGGTTTCGAAAGTTGCACAGAGACCCGCCGGCTCAAGAGACCTCGTCTTCATCCGGCAAAAGCAGTACGCAAACCCTTCATTCCGATATCAGCTTCTGCAGCCCAATGATTCCTTCTCTGTAAAGCGGCGTCAGCATCTGTAGGTCCGCTGTATCAGACGGTGAAAAACAAAGGCCGCGGCAAACAGGCATAAAGCTGTTTGCCGCCCTTTGCAATTATTTATTCCAGTCTGCCAGGAATTGTTCAATTCCTTTGTCTGTTAACGGATGCTTAGTGAGCGCATGAATGACTTTCAGCGGCATTGTGCCGATATGAGCCCCTCTTAGAGCGGCTTCTGTCACGTGCTGCGGATGGCGGATTGACGCTGCAATGATTTGCGTGTCAAGACCGTGAATGTCAAAAATCGTCTTGACGTCTGAAATCAGGTCAAGTCCGTTGTGGCCGATGTCATCTAAACGTCCCAGGAATGGCGATACATACGTTGCCCCAGCTCTGGCAGCGAGAAGCGCCTGGTTGGCATTGAAGATCAATGTGACGTTTGTTTTGATGCCTAAGTCAGTAAGTGCTCTTACCGCTTTTAAGCCATCAGTCGTCATCGGGATTTTCACCGTAATGTTCGGAGCGATTTTCGCCAGTTCTTTTCCTTCCTCGATCATTTCCTCAGCTTTCAAAGAAATAACCTCTGCGCTTACAGAGCCTTTCACGACATCTGTGATCTCGCGAAGACGGTCGTGGAATGATACGTTAGCTTCTTTTGCTACTAAACTAGGATTCGTCGTTACACCGGCGAGAATTCCTAATTCATTCGCTTCTTTAATTTCATCGATATTGGCTGTATCAACAAAGAATAACATTTTCAAAAAGCCTCCCTGATTAAGAAATTTTCTGAACTGTGAATATGATTGCGCTTTCTAAAGATAGACGGAAAACCGCCTGTCAAGCTGTCAGGCGGCTATAAACGTTCCAATTGAATTAAGCTTGGTTTGAAGAACCAAATTCACGCATTTTACCGATAACTGTTTCTTTGATCGCTTCACGAGCTGGTCCAAGGTATTTACGTGGATCGTACTCGTTAGGCTTAGCTGCCAATGTTTCGCGAACAGCTTTTGCAGAAGAAATTTGGTTTTCAGTATTCACGTTGATTTTAGCTGTACCAAGTGAAATTGATTTTTTGATGTCATCAGTCGGAATTCCAGTACCGCCGTGAAGAACTAGCGGAAGACCAGTTGACTTTCCGATCTCTTCCATCTCTTTGAAACCAAGGTTTGGCTCACCTTTGTAAGGGCCGTGAACAGAACCTAAAGCAGGTGCAAGGCAGTCGATGCCAGTGCGCTCAACAAGCTCTTGGCACTCTTTCGGATCAGCGTAGATTACGCCTTCAGCGATAACGTCATCTTCTTGTCCGCCGACTGTTCCAAGCTCAGCTTCTACAGATACTCCGTGGAAATGAGCAAGCTCAACAACTTTAGAAGTTGTTGCTACGTTTTCTTCAAATGGATGGTGAGAAGCGTCGATCATTACAGATGTGAAACCTGCATGAATCGCTTTCGCACAAGATTCAAAGCTTGAACCGTGGTCTAAGTGAATCGCAACAGGAACTGTCACTTTGTACTCTTCCATAAGTGCTTTTACCATAGCAACGACTGTTTTGAAGCCGCCCATGTAGCGTCCCGCACCTTCGGAAACACCAAGGATCACTGGAGATTTTTCTTCTTCAGCTGCTTGTAAAATCGCTTGAGTAAACTCAAGGTTGTTTAAGTTAAATTGTCCTACAGCATAACCTTTTTCTTTAGCTGTATTCAACATTTCCGTCATAGAAACTAAAGGCATGTCGAATGTCCTCCTTATGTAGCCTGATTGTCTTCTAGCGAAAAAAGCTTTCCACCCTAGCATGACCCATCTATTGCTGTCATATGTAAATACCAGATCGCTTTTTCTCCATAACTAGAATACCAACTTTTCGACAAATCGGCAACACAATGACATGATTCATTTGTTTCTTCTTTTTGTCAATTAGACTTCAGGGGCAGATATTTTTTCACGGCGTCTCTGATTTCGTCGATGTCAAACGGCTTCGCAAAGTGCGTCAAAGCGCCCAGTTCCTTTGATTCCTGGATCATGTCGAGCTCTCCGTATGCCGTCATGATAATCACCCGGATGTTTTCGTCAATGACCTTCATCCGTTTTAAGATTTCGATACCGTCCATGCCGGGAATTTTCATGTCCAGAAGCACAAGGTCGGGCCGTTCTTTTGTCACGATGTCAAGCGCCTGCAGGCCGTTTGCAGCCTGAAACGTCTGGTAGCCTTCTTTATTGAATACTTCATTAAGCAAAATACGTATGCCGTATTGATCATCAACGATTAAAATTTTTTCATTCATCATTTTACACCCCAATATTATGATTTTCGTCAAAAGTAAGCAGTAG
>NZ_JAVAXX010000513.1:0-2404 GCF_042709275.1 Bacillus sp. LR_5
CCATCGAGACGGCCCAGTATATGAATACTGGGCCGTCTCTTTTTATTGCTGTTATTAATTTTTATCCTCGCTGTGCGCTTTTTCATTTTCTTTCACATAACCGTCTTTATCAGTATGGTCCTTTTTGATTGTCAAGCCGTTCCACTGTGTAGCTTCGAACGAGAATTGAAGCTTAATGGAGTTGCCTTGATATTTATTTTGAACCATAAGCCCGTTTTCATCTTTTGTTTTATCATCTTTGAATTGGATTTCCATTTGAACCTGATCGAAGTCAGTTGGTGTTTTTGGAACACCATCATATTCAGGAGCGGTTTTACCGTCAATTGTTGCTACATTGACTTTACCGCTTGCATGTAAGAATTTAGGGTCTATTTGTTTTTTGATTTTTTCAGCAGCCGCTGCATCATTTTTAGCAGACATCAAATACAAGTCTTTAAGGTTCGCATCATCTAAAATAATGTTTTTCGGGTAACCATTGCCGCCCTCTTTTCCAACTGTCAACAATGTCACTTCAAACTGGCTGAGGAAATCTTCTGGAGATGTATTGCTGCCGCCGTTTGCTTTAAAATCTCCATAATTAAGCGCCATTAAAACTTCTTTGATCGCAAGTGATCCGTTATTTTCAAATTGGAAATCCTTTGTCAACTTATCTCCCGGCTTTAGATTTGATAAGTTCACACTCGCTGAATTCTCTTTAGCAGATAAATCAAGCGTACCTGATGCAAAAGTAGCATCCTTTGATTTAATGTCGTTAAATGCTGCCCATGTTCCTCCTCCAACTAAAGCTAATCCTAGTGCTGCAGAAGCAACTCCTAAACTCAATTTCTTTTTCATACCCATGGTAAACTCCCCTTTTATTGAATGATTTTATATCGAAACCTGTTGCCAGGTTTACAATTGAAGTTAAGTAGACATGGTGCTGTCCTTTGTATCTGTTTCCAAGGCTTTTGTCTTTCTTTCAATTTCTCTAATGGCGCTGCTGATCGTCACAAAAGCGTACACTAACAGCATCACGCCGGGAACAATCAATAATACAGCCGTTCCAATCGGCTGGCTGGCAAAATGAAGCATATAGCCTGCATATGGAAGCTGAAAACCTGTGTATTGTGCGCGAACATTTTCGTCCGATACAGGCGCTGAATCAGCTGCTGCATTATTATCACCTTTTGTTTTAAATAACAAATGGTCTCCTTGCTTTGTTATGTCAACAATTCTGTGGGTGACCGCCGTATTTGCATCCTGCATAAATGTAATAACGTCACCTTTTTGAAGCTCTTTCACATCAGCGATTTCTTTGACCAATATTAAGGAACCTGTATTGAACTCCGGCTCCATCGAACCTGACAGAACTGATTTCAATGTATACCCAAACACCGCCGGCTCTCCCCCGGATGAACGTGTTGAAATCACGACAAGTGTCAGCACAATAATAAGAGTAAAGATGATCACGTATAAAATATTACTGATCAGCTTCATTGCTTTTTTCATCCTCTTCCCCGCTTTCCTTCTGGTCTGATTGAGTTTCATTTTCTTTGGTTACAGCTTCTTGAGATGTTTCTTCTTTCATTGTTTTTTCCTGTATATCCTTTTGTGTTGTTTCATTCTCCTTTTTGACGTCCGACTTTGTTTCTTTTTTAGGGACTGTCGGTTTTTCATCGCATTTTGCAAGCGTCATAGGCTCCGACCACTCAAATGTACTGCCGTTTGCCGGGTAGCCTGCCGGTTTATATACTTTAAATGCATAAATGCCGGGTTTCATTTTTTTCTTGGTCTCAATTTTATAAAGTGAATCGCCGATTTGATTGGAGACAAATCCTTTTTCGATCACGTTCCCATCCTTTAACGGTTTGCGGGCATTTTCAAGCTTATGAAGCTCCCACTTCCACTTTGATTTCTTAAGTTTCTCACCTGTATTTTCGAGCACAGCAAATAAGGCGAAAGGTGAGCATACAGTGCCTTTCGTATCCGTTTGATCTGATATGTGCAAATCACTTTGATCCCAGCGTTTATCATAATGGCAGTTTTTATCTGTATGCTGAAAGTCTTTACACGTTTGAAGTGAGACATCAAATGTTTCAATATCATGAAAAGCAGCGCTTGTATCATCGGAAAATTGTAAGCATATTGCGGCAGTCAGACTGAAAATGACTGAAAGCTGAAAGATAAGCAGAACTTTCAGTTTCGTCTTCGCCTTTTGCTGATTGTGAAACAATCGAAACATATCTTACCTCCTGTAAAACACTGTAACTTGATATGACAATCGTTCTCTTTAAAGAACCTCACAAATAGAGTATAATCAACGATTTATAGATTTAAAAACACCGAAATCGCTCATTTCGTTCGTTTAAAAGAATGTTTTCATCATATTACAAAGTCTTGCTCAGTATTGCTCATTTTTTCAATT
>NZ_JAVAXX010000514.1:0-2377 GCF_042709275.1 Bacillus sp. LR_5
CTTATTCCATTTTTGCTGATCGCTGTTTTAGGAATTGGTCTAACTTTCTTTTTATCAGTAAAAGGACTTGATGACTCTCGGGAGATTGCGAGCGGAGGAGAAAGCAAATCTGCTGAAAAGAAAGATGCAAACGCTTCACCAGAAGAAATTTACAAGGCAAACTGCATCGCATGCCACGGTGAAAATTATGAAGGTGTTTCGGGTCCTAGCTTAAAAGGTGTAGGGGATAAGAAAGATGTCGCTGAAATTAAAACAAAGATCGAAAAAGGCGGTAATGGAATGCCTTCCGGTCTTGTTCCGGCCGATAAGCTGGATGATATGGCAGAGTGGGTGTCAAAAATTAAATAAAAGAACTATTTTTCTCTTTATACATTCACAGGCCGCCGAGATGTTCTCGACAGCCTTTTATTTTTGACTGCCGCGTGCAGACCCGCATCAAAAGAAATAATCTCAAAATCATTTGCTTCAGCTTGGATTCCGGGCTGATTTTTTATATGATAGTAAAGGAAAAAATGATTGAGAAAAGTTGTGATGACAAGTGAACGAATTAAAATTATCTAAACGATTGCAAACAGTAGCGGAGTACATACCGAATGGAGCGGTGATGGCCGATATCGGCTCTGACCACGCATACCTTCCTTGTTATGCGGTGCTGAATCATAAAGCCAGCGGGGCGATTGCCGGAGAAATAACAGACGGCCCATTTTTGTCTGCAAAGCGGCAGGTTGAAAAATCAGGCTTAAACTCGCACATTTCTGTAAGGCAGGGAGACGGACTGGAAGTGATTAAAAAAGGTGAAGCTGATGCCATTACGATTGCCGGAATGGGCGGGGCTTTGATCGCTCACATTTTAGAAGCGGGCAAAGACAAATTAACGGGGAAGGAACGGCTCATTTTACAGCCGAATATTCATGCTGTTCATATCAGGGAGTGGCTTTATAAAGAAGGATATGCGCTGATAGATGAGGTAATCCTTGAAGAGGACGGAAAGTGCTATGAGGTGCTGGTGGCAGAAGCGGGAGACAGGGATGCGGCTTATGACGGTATTTCTTTATCAGCCGGGATGCTCGTCGGCCCTTTCTTGGCAAAAGAAAAAAATGCTGTCTTTTTGAAAAAGTGGACACAAGAGCTTCAGCACACTCAAAGCATTTATGAACAGATCAGCCAAGCGGCGGATACAGAGCAAAACAAACAAAAATTAAAGGAGCTCGCCGATCGAATGGAGCTGTTAAAGGAGGTAATCGATCATGGCTAAAAGTGTAAATGGGCAGCAGATCATCCAGCTGTTTGAACAATTTTCCCCGAAAGCCTATGCGGTTGAAGGAGATAAAATCGGCCTGCAAATCGGCACTTTAAACAAACCAATTAAAAATGTGATGGTTACACTTGATGTGTTAGAGAGCGTTATCGATGAAGCGATTGAAAAAGAGGTTGACTTGATTATTGCACACCATCCTCCTATTTTCCGACCGCTAAAGCATATTTCAACAGATCAGCCTGCCGGAAGGTTAATTGAAAAGTGTTTGAAGCATGATATTGCTGTTTATGCAGCTCATACAAATTTAGACGTTGCGGACGGCGGCGTGAATGATTTGCTTGCTGAAGCATTAGAGCTGAGTGAGACGGAAGTGCTGGCACCTACTTATACGGATCCTCTGAAAAAGCTGGCAGTTTACGTGCCGAAGGAATATGAAGAGCAGGTCAGAGCCGCGCTCGGAAATGCGGGGGCCGGCCATATCGGTGAATACAGCCATTGCGCGTTTTCATCTGAAGGAATCGGCAGCTTTAAGCCATTGGACGGAGCTAAGCCTTTTATCGGTGAAGTGGGAGAGCTTGAGCTTGTTCATGAAGTAAGGCTTGAGACTGTATTTCCTAAAAGCGTCGAAAAAGCTGTTATCAATGCAATGATAAAAAGCCATCCATATGAAGAAGTCGCTTACGATATCTATCCTGTCGAACAGACTCCCGCCGAAAAAGGGCTCGGCCGTGTCGGAATCCTTAAAAATGAGATGACGCTCAAGGAATTCGCTTTATTTGTGAAAGACAAGCTTGACGTCAATGGTGTCAGAATGGTGGGAGATGCTGACAGTATGGTGAAAAAGGTAGCTGTTCTTGGCGGAGATGGAAACAAGTATATTCATCATGCAAAACGAAAGGGAGCCGATGTTTACGTCACAGGAGATTTATACTTCCATGTGGCCCATGATGCGATGATGCTTGGCCTAAATGTGGTTGATCCGGGCCATTACGCGGAAAAAATCATGAAAGAAGGCGTCACGAGAAAACTGACATCAATGTGTAATGATAAAAAGTTTGACGTGAATATCATTGTTTCTGAAACAGATACAAATCCATTTATATTTCTATAAAAAAACTG
>NZ_JAVAXX010000515.1:0-2355 GCF_042709275.1 Bacillus sp. LR_5
GTCCTTACTTATTTTTGACTATATCAATTTTTGCCACAAGACTTATACCCTTATTTAAAGATTTTTTAGAATCAACTTTTGTTCTTGAGTTACCTGCTTTTTCTTTTTCGTTAGCTTTACTTTATTCGCCGGGTTTCTGGCTTTTTGTTACATGTCTATATACGATATTCATTTTTAAAATTTCAAAGAATGTTATCTGGAATTCAATTAAAACCACTATAAAACAATGGGTTCCTTTTGTAATTTCCACCACAGCATTTGTAGCAATTTCACAATTAATGACTGCATCAAACATGACCTTTACCATAGCTAATGCTGCTGGATTAATGTTTGGTACACTATTTATATACGTTTCTCCATTTATTGGGGGAATCGGGGGCTTCCTTACAGGTAGTAATACAGGATCAAATGCAATGTTCACCCAATTACAAGTTCAAACAGCAACAAAAACTGGATTACCATTAAATTTAGTTGCAAGTATTCAAAATGCAAGTTCTTCACATGCAACGATGGCTTGTCCTTCTAGAATTGCATTAGGAGCGACATTATGTGGAATCGAGTCAGAAGAGAACAGTTTATTAAAAAAGATGACTTTAATCGTAGTTGGAGCAATATTATTAATTATCATTATGACTATTATTTTATTGTTACTTGGAAACTATTCTAAATAAATTCATTTTTAGTTTGTAAGTCAGAAACTTCATAACTCATCCATGTTTAACCCTTCTCAATGAGAAGGGTTTTAACTCTTATGTCCACCTGTTAAACCAGCTCTGTAAAGTGCTGTCCCTGCAGGCGTATAAGAAACAGCCCTTAATATCGCCTTTGAGCTATCCCGTCCATTACAAATCCAAGCTTTCTTCTGTTTTCATTATCCACTTCAAATAAACTCAACTGCTGATTCACATCATCCTCTATATTAGAAAGAGTGACTGAGATACTTCGCATAGTCTTACCTGAGTAAAACTTATTAAAGAGCATCAGGCAGCATCTATAAATATCCATCATTATATTTGTAGGAAGATCAATTGTTTTTGCTCGATAAAATCCACCCCCAAGCTCATCTTTACTGTAACCAATACCCAGGCTAATTGTTCGACCAGCTTTGTTGTGTGTACGTGCCCTTCTTGCGACTTCCTCACAAATTTCCAAAAGAACAGCCTTAATCTCTTCTCTCCTTGTATAATCCCTCAGTAAAATCTGACTCTTACCAAAACTAATCTGATCTTGCATCAACGGAGCACCTATTTCTGATAAATCAATTCCGTGAGCATGGTAGTACAACTGGTTTCCCATTATGCCGAACTTCTTTTCAAGCAGCTCTAAAGGAAATTTAGCTAACTGACCTACAGTTGATATTCCTATCCGATTCAGGTTTCTTTCCATCCTCCCTCCTATTCCCCACATTTTAGACAACGGGTGAACATTCCAGAGTTTATTTGGCACATCTTCATATCTCCAACGTGCAATACCACTCTTTGTTTTCTTACTTTCCAGGTCAAGCGCAAGCTTACTGAGTAACATATTATCTCCAATGCCCACTGTGCACATCAAACCAAATTCTCTCCACAAGCTGTTTTGGATTGCTTTAGCCATTCCTTCGGGATCTTCTTTTCCTGCATCTAAAAAAGATTCATCAATTGAATACGTATGGACACATTTCTCAGGAACAAATCTGTAAAACAGCTTTGTAATCTCAGTCGAAACTCTGATGAAAAGCTTCATTTGCGGATTTACAATGTGTATTCTTGGATCTTCAGGTATCTCAAATAGTCTCGATCCTGTTTTGATTCCAAAATCTTTTTTAAGTGCAGGAGATGCAGCTAATACTACACTTCCCTGTCTCTCCGTATTCCCTACAACAGCAAGATAACATGTTAAAGGGTTAAGCCCCATTGTTACAGCCGATACAGAAGCATAAAAGGATTTCATATCGACACAAAGTATATTCTTACGTGGAAATTGTGAGTAATCAATCATTGTATGTAACTCCTATGATGTTATTCATGTTGATATAAATTGTATTGTCGTTCTGGTCTTTTACGTGAAGCTTTTGTTGTTCAAAATTAATGTAATGGACTCTGCCGGTAACATTTTCAACGAATCCATTGTTAAAGAGTTTGAATTTCATCTCTTTATTAAATCCTAATGCCTCAGAGACGAGAATATCCATCTCCTCAATTTGTTGATCATCTAAGGCTGGCTTTTCAATTTTTGATACATCAATCAAATCTTGTCTAAGCTGTGTTAAATGTTCTGGAAGCATCATTGATGTCCATTTGATTGTTCCTCGATCCCTAAGCATATCGACTCACTCCTTTATCGATCTAATATTAACAGAACAAATGTTCTTTA
>NZ_JAVAXX010000516.1:0-2345 GCF_042709275.1 Bacillus sp. LR_5
TATTTCCACATTTATTCAAAAACTGCAAGACGGACAATTTAACACCTTACATATGAAATTCGCTTTCTCAAAAGCTGCCGGCCGGCAGCTTTTTTACATAAAAAACACCGATCATGAATCGGCGTTTTTGTCTATTTCCGTTATTTCTATATAGAACTCGCTGACGGCCCCCGGTTCGTACAGGTTGGTCAATGATGTTGAATAATTTGTCATTTCCCCCCGGAAGGCAAGATCGCGTTCCGGAACCTCGACATTAAACGTTTTTTCATACAACAGGACAGCGATATCATGGTAAGTCTCACTCGTAACGTTTAAGGTAAATGCAATTTTTCGCTTCGGCTCGCTCTCCTCTTGATATGCAGCCATTTCTAACGTTACATTGTTTAACCGCAATGTCTTCACTTCATATCACTCCTTTATAGTCCATGCATCTTAGCATACCTTAGCGAATGTTTACAATGAATCTGTTCTTAATGGTTATATGAACCAATTCATTTGAAAAGACACCTTTACAAACATACGTTCGTTAAATTATAATAAAACAGACGAGCTGCCATCCAGCATCCCGTCTTTTCATTAGAAAGCGGCGAGTGGAATTCCCCCCGGATTCGCTCGTCTTTTTTATGTAAAAACCCCCTCATTTCTAAGGAGAAACTATATGGTCGATTATCAACAAGTCATGCTTCACCATGCGTACCTTGGCGCCTTGAATTTCCCCATCCTTTAATGAGAGCGGTCAATCAATTCTCATCATGTTTTTTAGATAAACCAGCATCCATTCAGGAAGTATATGAGTGTATGCTTTTAAAGTTCTAGTTAGTCGTGCGCTTCCACATCGATCCTGAACAATTCTGAATGAAATGCGATAACCCTGCTATCAAGTAGCATGTGTATGATTAAATCATGGAAGCAGAATAAATTCAACACATCCGTAATTACTTGAAATGCCGTACTATAACATAAGTTTGAATGGAGATTTCAAGCCCAATGTAATGCCTCGTATAGAACATTTCGGGAGAAGGGCCTATGGAATGCCCTCACTGTTTTACCCGCACTCGTAATAAACTCCTTTCAGTATGTCCATTTAGAGATTCATTGCAATTATCTTCGAATTTTGTTCTGAACTATAAATCATTATATATTTTTAAACACTGTATTCCAGACTGACGCATCTT
This sequence comes from Bacillus sp. LR_5, assembly GCF_042709275.1. Taxonomy (NCBI): domain Bacteria; kingdom Bacillati; phylum Bacillota; class Bacilli; order Caryophanales; family Bacillaceae; genus Bacillus; species Bacillus sp. LR_5. The sequence continues at coordinate 1,176 of NZ_JAVAXX010000516.1, forward strand.
CTTGTCCAAGACTCCAGCTGCCAAGACCTTTCAGATTATATTTTTGAGCGAGTTTTATTTTTGCTCTGAGTGACTGTTCATTTTCAAACCATAATGTATATGTTCCCGAAGGCAACGGCCCCTTGTTATCGTGATTGACAGTAAAAATAGCTTTTGGAGATTGACTCTTGGTGTCAAAAATAATTGTCCCGCTATGCCTTTTTACTAAGGAGTCAACAAGGTAAAGGGGAATGGCTTGAGAGGCAGATTGGCCTTCCATCCAGCAGCGGCCATAGAATGGCAATCCTAAAACTAGTTTTTGAGGAGAGATTTTTTGGGTCAGAACATATTGAATGGACTTTTCCACCCATCCTACACTTGCGGTAGGCCCAGCAAGGCGGCTTTCATCATAGGCCATAACCATAAGATAATCTGCATATTTAGCTAAATACTCGTAATCATATGATCCGTGCCAGCCCTTCGTCCAGCCAAAAGGATTTGCCGCCACTGCAACTGATACTTCTTTATGTTTAGGAATACTTTTCCTTACTAATCTAATAAAATCTGTAAATAGATTCCGATCTTTTTCTGTAAGGTTTTCTATATCGATATTAACTCCGTCCAAATCCAGTTCTTCTATTGCATGAGAAATTTGTTTAGCTAAAAGAACTCGGTTCATTAATGCAAATCGTCCCAAATCCTGATCCCAATGATTGCTTAGAAAAGGAACTACTTTTAATTTTCTTCTATGAAGAGCTTTAATCACATCGGGATTAGCTGAACGGAGAAGTAATGATCCATCTTTTTTGATATAGAAAAAATCAGGAGACACAACATTTAATACTCCGTTCGTTTGATCAACGTGTTGAATAAAATCCCATCCTAATCCAGAATAGAAATAGCTCATTTGAAACATCTCATAACCCCTTCATCCCCAAAAATATCAAGTTCCCCACAAATAAAAAAATGAGGATTGTCATTTCAATTTGATTCGTTTCCGAAACCTCAAAGATTACCTTTCTCTTATCTTTATAATTTGTCCAGGATAAATTCTATCTGAAGAAAGCTTATTAAGATTCATAAGTTGTTGTACCGGAATTTTAAAGGATTTGGCAATCGTCCATAATGTATCGCCGGATTCCACATGATATACTTCGTATGTCACGGGAAATTCCATATAACGAGGCGTTC
>NZ_JAVAXX010000517.1:0-2308 GCF_042709275.1 Bacillus sp. LR_5
TTGAACCTGGTCAATAATAATGAGAAAAGAGCGGTAAATCGACGGCTGGATCGCAAATATCGCTGCAATTCCAGCGAAAATCGGCGCGGGAAGCCCGATCCACGAAGCCAAATAAAGGGCAAGTGTAATCGCAATCCCGGTTTTGAAAATGCGGGCACCAAGTTTCATTGGTTTGTGCGTGCATTCCTTTCTATAGTAAATTGTGTGACATAGCAAATGGGCTAATCCTTAAAATTCCCGGTTAGTTTATTTGCTAAACAATTAAGTAATATACAGGGATCGATACAAATATTCAAGCTATTTTTCTAGAAAAAGACCAAAATCTTACACGTTGTTTGATTCCATAAAAAAAACAGGAGCTCAAAGCTCCTGTTCAAGGTATTTGATTCTAGTTTTTTAGATGTTTAAATGCATCCTCGACCGCTGTAAGCGTGTCTTTAATATCCTGCTCTGTATGTGCTGTGGTAATAAACCAAGCTTCATACTTAGAAGGTGCTAAATTAATTCCGCGTTCCAGCATCAGCTTGAAAAACGTAGCGAATGTTTCTCCGTCACTCCGTTCAGCCTGCTCGTAATTTTCCACTTTCTCATCAGAGAAGTATACCGTGAGCGCACCTTTTAACCGGTTGACCGTAATGGTGATGCCGTGTGTATCTGCGTGCTTCAAAATACCTTCCTCAAGCATAGCGCCAAGATGATCAAGCTTTTCATACACGCCTTTTTCTTTGAGCACTTCCAGACAAGCGATGCCTGATAGGATGGAAGCGGGGTTCCCTGCCATTGTTCCTGCCTGATAAGCAGGCCCTAGCGGAGCTACCTGCTCCATGATTTCTTGTTTGCCGCCATAGGCGCCAATCGGAAGTCCGCCGCCGATAATTTTCCCGAGTGCTGTTAAATCTGGTTTCACCTGTAAGAGATCCTGCGCGCCGCCATACATAAAGCGGAAAGCCGTAATGACTTCATCGTAAATAACGAGAGCGCCTGCATTATGTGTCAATTCATTTACTTTTTCTAAGAAGCCCTCTTTCGGCTCCACGATACCGAAGTTGCCGACAATCGGTTCAACGAGAACCGCCGCGATTTCACTGCCCCATTTATCAAGAGCCGCTTTATAGCTATCGATATCATTAAATGGTACTGTGATCACTTCGTTTGCAATGCTTTTCGGTACACCGGCTGAGTCTGGTGTGCCGAGAGTAGACGGGCCGGAGCCTGCGGCGACAAGCACAAGGTCCGAATGCCCGTGATAGCAGCCCGCAAATTTAATGATTTTTGTCCGGCCTGTATATGCGCGAGCCACGCGGATGGTCGTCATAACGGCTTCTGTACCCGAATTGACGAATCTTACTTTGTCCATAGCGGGAATGGCTTCTTTGAGCATTTTTGCAAATGTAACCTCGTGTTTCGTTGGTGTTCCATACAATACACCGTTCTCTGCCGCTTTTTTAATCGCTTCTGTAATATGCGGGTGGGCATGTCCTGTAATAATCGGACCGTACGCTGCTAAATAATCGATGTATTTGTTGCCGTCCACATCCCAAAAATAAGCGCCGCTTGCTTTCTCCATTGCAACAGGAGAACCGCCGCCGACTGCTTTATATGATCTAGACGGGCTGTTTACACCGCCGACAATGTGCTGTAATGCCTCATTGTGAAGTTCAATTGATTTTGTATGCAAGAATAAAAACCTCCTATATCTCCATGCGTCCTTTCTATTGTAGCATGCTTCCGAACAAGAACAATGGCTTCGGGCTTCAGATTCAGCTGAGATGGTTGTAATCTGGACAAGAATTGGATACGCTTAATAAAAAAACTCCGGAGGTAACGTAATGACTATAGAAATCGGACAAAAAGCGCCTGATCTTGAGTTAAAAGGCGATCATGGGGAAACAGTAAAATTATCGGATTATAAAGGAAAGTACATCGTGCTTTATTTTTATCCAAAGGACATGACACCGGGATGTACAACTGAAGCATGCGATTTTCGGGACAGTCACGAAAGCTTCGCCGAACTGGATGCCGTCATTATTGGCGTCAGCCCGGACAGCCAGGAAAAACACGGAAAATTTAAAGAGAAGCATAACCTGCCATTTCTGCTTCTTGTAGATGACGAGCATGAGCTGGCGGAAGCGTTTGATGTGTGGAAGCTGAAGAAAAACTTCGGAAAAGAGTATATGGGAATCGAGCGTTCCACTTTTTTAATTGATAAAGAAGGCTGGCTCATTAAAGAATGGAGAAAAGTAAAAGTAAAGGACCATGTAGCCGAAGCGCTTCAAACCCTCAAAGATATGTCGGAAAAGTAAGTCTC
>NZ_JAVAXX010000518.1:0-2303 GCF_042709275.1 Bacillus sp. LR_5
CTTTCCGCTGATTGCGATCCTGCTTTTTAGTTCGTCGTTATCCATTTCAACTTCACTTTATGCGTTGAAGATGCTGTCCTCATTTGGAATGTATGATGGAATGCTCGATTATTTTTCAGAGAAAGGGATCAGGCTTGCGTTATTTGCTGCCTTTGCACTTTTATATTTTATGGTTCTGTCCGCTCTGAAATTAATTGCGAATACCATGACTGAGCTATCATTGCTGTTTTTTGCTAATGATCCGGAAGGGAACAATCTGAAAAAAATCAGAATGGGTTCCATGATTTATTTAGGCGGCGGGATTTTATCCTTTGTGCTCTTGCAAAATGTCGTCTGGATTGTGATCTGGTTTGCGGTCGTCACGCTCGCTTACTTTGTGTTTATTGTATACCGGATTTATTCGACGCTTTCCCTCATGTCATTAGTCGGATTCATTCTATTGGAACTGCTGTTTTGGTTTACCTTTGTTATCGGTATTCTGTTCATATTTATCAAGCTTTATAATAGCATAATGGCTAGCTTACCTGTGTAAGCTAGCCATTTTTTCGTTTACGGTAAAAATCTTTTTTTGATAGAAGGGGAGGGGAGCATACATTCATTTTTTTTGCCAAACCACTTATAACGGTTCCTGGCAATGAAAGAATAGACCATATCTCTGAAAGGCTTCGGCACTGCGAAAAACAGGACGAAGAGGCGCCATAGGCCCCGCAGATGCCTGAAAACCTTAATGGCTGCAGTTGACTTTGTGTACACTTGGCCGTCTTCAATAAAGACAAAGCTGTCAAACTGATCAGTCGGGAGCCCGCTTTTTTTCAGCAGGCTCTGTCCTGTTTCCGACTGCAACGATGTAAAAGAAATCAGTCCATCTGGATCACGTTTAATGATAAATTGCACGGCGCCATTGCATAAATTGCACACGCCGTCAAACAGCAAAACGCGATTTGGAATTTGTTCTGATGCCACGCCAGATCCCCTCCGATCCTTTAATAAGCCGCTTGCAGCGTTCCTTTAAAGATGGAAAGCTGAGGGCTGATGCTGTGAAGATATTCAACGCTGCTCGGTGTATCTTTTCCGACCCAGACACCCATTGTGTACGTATCTGTCAGGCCGACAAACCACATATCGTGATAATCATTTGATGTTCCTGTTTTACCGCCGATGTAAGGCGCTTTAAAATATGCTTTTTTTCCTGTTCCGCTTTTCACAACGGAAGACATTAAGTTTTTCAGCTGCATGTTTGTGCGGACACTGAATATTTGAGTCGATTTATCATTCCATTTATAAAGCGTTTTTCCTTTAAGGTCTGTCACCTTTGTAATCGCATGGCTCGGCGTATAGCTTCCGCTGTTGCCGAATGTCGTATACGCCTTTGTCATCTCAAGAGGCGTCATGCCGTTTGTAAATCCGCCAAGCGCGGCCGGGAGAAGATAGTCGCTGTCGACAAGTTTGGCAAAATGATACGGCTCAATATAACTGAATGCTTTTTGGATGCCCACACGGTCCAGCATTCTGATGGCCGGTGTATTATATGAATTTTTAAATGCCGTGTCGAGCGTAACTGTCCCGTACGTACGGTTATTGTAGTTTTGCGGACAGTAATCTCTGCTGCAAAACTTGCTGGCATCAATGGTGCTGCTTGCTGTCGCGCCGGTCTGTTCAATATAAGGACCGTAATCAAGAAGCGGCTTAATGGATGAACCCGGCTGTCTGTATGCCTGGTAGGCGCGGTTAAAGTCATATTTTTGATAGTTTTTCCCGCCGGATAGAGCGATGATTTGATGCGTCTGGTGATTAATCACAGCCGCTCCGCCCTGTACCTCCGCATACGGGAGCTTGGCATTCATTTGTGCCACAACCTGATTTTGCATGTACGGATTAAGTGCAGTATAAATTTTCACGCCGTCTTTCATCAGAGTGCTGACTCTTGCGGACAGCTCGTTTTCGATTTTTTCTTTTTGTTTCCCTGACGCTTTTTGAAGACGTTTATCATAGCCTTCTGATTCAGACACCAGTTGAGTGAATTCATCATTGACATAGGAAACGTAGTCCGGATATTTGTCTTCTCTCTTTTCAACATCCAGCTTGATTTTTTGTTTGACGGCTTTTTTCAGCTCTTTATCCGTAATGACCCCGGCATCTTTTAACCCTTTAAGCAAACGTTCTTGACGGCTTTTCGTGTAGTCAAAATGCTTGAGAGGATCATATAATGTAGGGTTATTAGGTATAGCACAGATAAAAGCCATTTCTCCCACTGTGAGAGATTTCAGCGGTTTGCTGAAATAGAATTCAGCCGCTGAACCGAC
>NZ_JAVAXX010000519.1:0-2294 GCF_042709275.1 Bacillus sp. LR_5
CTCTCTTCCATCCTTACGGCTCCTTGTCCGTGCCAGTGTGAATCAGGATACTAAAAAAAGTGACTATTTTATTGAGTTTTTTGGTAAAACTTCAATCTTCGCAGAAGAAATGTAAATAATAAAAATGGATTAGAATGTAGGAATAACAAAAGAGGTCGTTAATGTTCTAAACATAAGTTGGAGAAGATTTGCTTTTCATCATAATATTCCGAAATATCTTTTGGGATGTATCTAACCAAAACTTTTTATTTGTTTTTCAGTGATTCCTTTAATTACTTCCAGTTCACTAATCAAAAATTCATATGCATTATCCAGCATTTTTTTTTCGCTTGCATTAAGTGCTTTTTCTTTCTTCATACGCATTAAATCACGTACAACTTCAGCACCTTCTTGTATTTCACCTGTTTTTATTTTGTCCGTGTTTATTTTGTACCTTTGCTTCCATGGCAGTAACCTATCGGATTCTCCATGCTGAAAAATGTGCATAATGTGTTTTAATGCAAGTATATCGGTAACTGGTCGTATATTCGAACTCAATATTTTACTCGTTGGAATCATAACTGTCATATTACTGATTGACATTCTTATGACATAATACTGTTGTTTTTCCTCTAAGAATTCTTTTTCTTCTATGGCTTCAATTATACCTGCTCCGTGCATTGGATAAACAATGTTATCGCCAATTTGAAACATATCATCCACCTCCATATATGGTATCCTTCTTAAGATTACCATATATGGAGGTGTAATATCAAAATTTTAATAATAACATGATCGAATTTTTGATGTCAATAACTTTTTTGAAAAAACAGATCAAGCAAAAACAATAGGTAACGTGTCGGATTTCCAATCAGGAAAAGGTCAATTGATCCGTGTGAGCAGTTTTTCATTGGCTCAATGACATCACAGAAATGATTTGAGTAGAAATAAGAAGGAACGATATTTGTGAAATGTCAGCTAAAAATATTAAAAGTACATGATTAAGTTCTAATTTCTTTACCGATTTGATATGGATAACGGCCCACTTACTTAATGATGCATTTTCACTTATCTTGCGAACAGAAAAAGGTTTGTGGATATTGAACATTTTGCCACCGAGATTGGCATTATTATCATGGAAATTGACAACCTTCAAATGGGTATTGAGGTGAAAAGAAAAATAAAGAAAGGAGAGATTATAAATGAAGACCAGAACATAAAGAAGTGAAGGGGAAAGAACAAGGTTAATTGAAAAGCAAACTATATAAAATAGTTTGCTTTTCTTTTTGTTATGAATTCACTTCTTTTTCTTTCTCTTTAATGACTAATAAAACACCGCTCAGAATTAAAAACGAACCTATCCAAAATGTCCCGCCTATTTGTTCTCCAAGCAGAATCCATCCGAGTAAGGTTCCAACCAGAGGCTGAAAAAAGAAAAAGAGGCCTCCACTTGAGGCATTTAATAATTGTAAGCCTCGGTTCCACAATAAAAAAGCACAAGCGGTTGAAACAATTCCCAAATACAAAAGACCACCTAGAATTTTAGGGTCAAGCAGTTGTGATGTAAAAATGGTGCTAGGTTTTACAAAAGGAGTTAGCGCCACAATGGCAACAAAAGTTGAATATGTTGTAACAAGTATTGGTGAATAACTGCTTGGAACGCGTTTGATCAGCACTGACATAAGTGCCCATGTAAGGGCTGCAACAAGCAGAGAAATACCGCCAAGCTGATGAGATGTATCAATATGTCCGTTTCCCACAATAAAGAATACACCTATGGTCGCTAAAATAATTGAGGTTCCTTTTTTGATAGTCAATGGTTCTTTAAGTAATAGACGAGCAAAAATAACCATGAACGCTGGTGTGGAGGACGTAATAATTGCTCCCATTTGTGCTGAAGACAACATCGTTCCATATTCTTGTGTAACAATTGAAATGGTGTTGCCAACAATTCCAATGGCCACAATTAATAAAAGATCGCGCTTATGAATTTTCCAAGATTGTTTCCTTATTAAACCAACAATAAGAAGCGCAAGGATGGCGATGACATACCTGGTCCAAACCAATTCAAAAGGCGGAATCACTGCGACAACAACCTTAACCACAACATACATGCCACCCCAGATACTAGCGGCTAAAGCTAAATATATAGAACCTAACAGGGTATTTTTCATTTTTTTGTTCCCTCCGTATTTAAAATTAGGTCAATAAATGCCCTAACGGAGAGAAGTAGTCACTTTACTCCATTAAGGGCGGAGAAGTGCTACTGGAACATCATTTTCAAATAGTGGAGCTAAAAACATGTTATGATCACC
>NZ_JAVAXX010000052.1:0-30618 GCF_042709275.1 Bacillus sp. LR_5
TTTTGAAATCACGAGTCACGAATGTCTGATTGAAATTGGGTTGGACTAGCGGAGTTTTTAACGGTTTAGAACGGAGGACATTATGTTTGTAGATCAGGTCAAAGTATATGTAAAAGGCGGCGACGGCGGCAACGGTATGGTTGCGTTTCGCCGTGAAAAATATGTGCCGAAAGGCGGCCCTGCCGGCGGTGACGGAGGAAAGGGAGGAGACGTCGTTTTTGAAGTAGATGAAGGTCTCCGCACCCTGATGGATTTTAGATACAAAAAACACTTTAAAGCGATTCGCGGCGAGCATGGCATGTCCAAAAACCAGCACGGACGAAATGCTGATGATATGGTCATTAAAGTTCCGCCGGGCACCGTTGTGACAGACGATGATACGAAACAGGTCATCGCTGATTTAACAGAGCACGGACAGCGGGCTGTCATTGCAAGAGGCGGAAGAGGCGGAAGAGGAAATAGCCGCTTTGCTACACCGGCTAATCCCGCGCCTCAGCTTTCAGAAAACGGCGAGCCGGGAAAAGAACGCTACATTGTTCTTGAATTAAAAGTGCTTGCAGATGTCGGACTTGTCGGGTTCCCGAGTGTGGGAAAATCTACTTTGCTGTCTGTTGTCTCATCTGCAAAACCGAAAATTGCGGACTATCACTTTACAACGCTTGTCCCGAATCTCGGCATGGTTGAAACGGATGACGGACGCAGCTTTGTCATGGCTGATTTGCCGGGGCTGATTGAAGGCGCACACCAAGGCGTCGGACTGGGCCACCAGTTTTTGCGCCATATTGAACGGACGAGGGTTATTGTTCACGTCATTGACATGTCAGGCTTAGAAGGCCGCGATCCGTATGAGGATTATCTTACGATTAACCAGGAGCTGAGCGAGTACAATCTGCGTCTCACCGAGCGTCCGCAAATTATCGTTGCAAATAAAATGGACATGCCGGAGGCTGCGGAAAATCTCGAAGCCTTTAAAGAAAAGTTGACGGATGATTATCCGGTATTCCCGATCAGTGCGGTGACAAGAGAAGGTCTGCGTGAGCTTCTGTTTGAGGTTGCCAATCAGCTTGAGAACACACCGGAATTCCCGCTATATGACGAGGAAGAGCTTACACAAAACCGTGTCATGTACACGATGGAAAATGAAGAAGTGCCATTTAACATTACACGCGATCCAGACGGTGTATTTGTGCTTTCAGGAGACAGCCTTGAGCGGTTATTCAAGATGACTGATTTCTCACGTGATGAATCGGTTAAACGGTTTGCAAGACAGATGCGCGGAATGGGTGTTGATGAAGCACTCAGAGAACGCGGAGCCAAGGATGGAGATATAATCAGGCTTCTGGAATTTGAATTTGAATTTATTGATTAATGAATGTTGGCTGAAAAGAGAGCCTGGTGCCAGGCTCTCTATTTTAAAGGGGGGATGCAAATGAAAGAGGAGACATTTTATCTTGTCCGTGAAGATGTATTGCCCGATGCAATGAGAAAAACATTAGAAGTCAAAAAGCTGCTTGATCGAAAAAAAGCAGATTCAGTAGCAGATGCCGTTCAAAAGGTCGATTTAAGCAGAAGTGCGTTTTATAAATACAGGGATGCTGTTTTTCCATTCTACACCATGGTAAAAGAACAAATTATCACACTTTTCTTTCATTTGGAGGATAGGTCAGGTGCGTTATCTCAGCTTCTTCAGGCGGTAGCTGATTCTGGAAGCAACGTTCTTTCCATTCACCAGACCATTCCGCTTCAAGGCAGAGCAAATGTGACACTGTCTATCAGTACGTCGGCAATGGAAGAAGACATTCATACATTAATGAATAAGCTCAGGAAGTTTGATTTTGTAGAAAAGGTTGAAATATTAGGTTCAGGTGCATAAGGGAGAGAAAATCGTCATGAAAGTCGGTTATTTAGGTCCAGCAGCTACATTTACACATCTAGCAGTCAGTTCTTGTTTTCAAAACGGCGCCGAACATGTTGCTTACCGCACCATTCCGGAGTGTATAGATGCAGCCGTTGCAGGCGAAGTTGATTTTGCTTTTGTTCCTTTGGAAAATGCATTAGAAGGATCTGTTAATCTAACAATAGACTATTTAATACATGAACAGCCCTTGCCAATCGTGGGTGAAATGACGTTGCCGATTCATCAGCACTTGCTCGTCCATCCCTCTAGAGAGAATGCATGGAAAGAGCTCGACAAAATTTACTCACATTCACACGCGATTGCGCAATGCCATAAATTTCTTCATCGACATTTTCCTTCCGTTCCATATGAATACGCCAATTCTACCGGGGCGGCAGCAAAGTTTGTCAGTGACCATCCCGAGCTGAATATCGGGGTCATTGCCAATGATATGGCAGCTTCTACATACGAATTAAAAATCGTGAAACGGGATATACAGGATTATAGGGACAATCATACAAGATTTGTTATCCTGTCTCCTGATGAAAACATATCTTTTGAAGTGAATTCAAAATTGAGTTCTAGGCCCAAAACGACCTTAATGGTCATGCTGCCGCAGGATGATCAGTCCGGGGCGCTGCATAGAGTGCTGTCTGCATTTTCTTGGAGAAATTTAAACTTGTCAAAAATTGAGTCACGTCCGACTAAAACCGGATTAGGCCATTATTTCTTTATTATTGATATTGAAAAAGCGTTTGATGATGTATTGATTCCAGGGGCCATGCAGGAGCTTGAAGCGCTCGGCTGCAAAGTGAAGCTCCTAGGTGCATACCAGTCTTACCAATTATAAAAAAGCCCTCTAGAGGGCTTTTTTTAGTCTTTAATTAAAATGCCGGCTTCTTCGAGGGCTTGGCAAGCTTGATCGATGCGATGTTCATCAGGTGCTGTCAGTGTATGCAGGTGCACGCCGTCGGTCAGCTGTGATAAGTAGGCAGCATTCGTAGAATTGATTTTTTTAATGAAATGGCTAACTTCCTTCCGGGTGCCTACTTGGATGGCTGCAGTTAAATCTCCATACACGGGATGCTCGATTTTTACGTCTTTTACTGTAACGCCTTCGTCGACGATGAGCTGCAGTTCCTCTTCTGTCCGTTCAGGACCGTGCAGACATGCTATGATTCTTTCTGCCTGCTGGTGCTGCTGAGCGGCTGCATCCATGTATACATATCCTTGGCTTGTGGCGATAATCGGTACATTTTTCGCTTTCAAGAGCGATATATCCTGTACAATAACCTGTCTTGAAACGTTCGCTTTTTTTGCGAGTTCTCCTCCTGTCAGCGGTGATTTAGATTCCTTCAGCCACAGAAGAAGCTGGTCACGCCTGTTGGCGCCCATTAGCTTTAATTCTTCGGTCAATATCAAATTCTCCTTTCTTTTGTTCCCAAAGCACTGTAAACGTATGTAATAACTGTTCCAGCTGTTCAGCTGTTGTATGCCTGCCAAAAGAGATGCGGATAAATTGCAGAGCTTCTTGTTCGGTTTTTCTTAATGCCTTCATTGTTTCAGACGGACCGTGGTAACCTGCAGAACAAGCGCTGCCGGTTGAAATGCAAATATTACTCCGATTACATTCTAACATAACATATTGTCCTTCAAATGAGTGAAAAAAACACCCTATAATATGCGGAAGACATTCTGCTTGCGAAGTGTCTGCCGCAAGGGTTACAGGGAGAGACCGAATACGGATTTGGTCTAGAAAGTATGTTCTTAATGCCTCATTGCGGGATATCTGTTTTTCCATTTCGCTTACGATCAATTCTGCAGCGGCAGTGAAGGCACCGATCCCGGGAACATTTACGGTGCCGGCTCTGAATCCGTATTCGTGAGTAGTCAGAGGATAAACGGGTTTCCAAGGGACATCCGGACGGATATAGACCGCCCCTACTCCTTTTGGACCGTGGATTTTATGGCTGGACATTGAGAGTGCATCTACTCCCAGATTTTTTGTATTGATCGGGATCTTTCCAAACGTTTGAACAGCGTCGCAATGAAGAAGAATGCCCTTATTGTGCAGGTATGAAGACAGGCGGTGAATGGGCTGAATGATCCCGGTTTCAGAATTTGCATGCTGAATAGATACAAGGCCTGTTTCCGGCCGGATATGGGCTAGTAATATTTCCTCGGTAATAAGCCCGTATTCATTTGGTTCAATGACTGTTACATCATACCCCTGCTGTTCCAAAAAAGCAGCGCAATTGTGAATGGACTGATGCTCCATGGCAGTCGTAATAAAATGTCTTTTCGTTTTTGGCAGGCCGTTTAGCAATGATTGAATGGCCAGAAAATTGGATTCAGTGCCGCCGCTTGTAAAATAGATGCCGCTTGCTTCTCCGCCAATGATGTTGGCGATTTTTTCACGGCAGTACTCCAGTATGTGCTTTGCTTTTCCTCCTGCATCATGCAGGCTGCTGGCATTTCCGTACATATCCATACTAAGCTTCTGATATACAGTAAGGGCTTCCTCACAAATAGGCGTTGTCGCTGCATAATCTAAATAAATCATCCGGTCTTCCTCCATCCGTTCTCCATAAAAAACTCTTGAGTTTATTTTATCCTTGTGTAAATATAGGTGTCAAGACAGGTGTAAACAACAGGAGGATGGCATATGTCTAAAAAGACGATTGCAGTCATCGGTTCAGGGGCGGCGGCACTTTCCTTAGCTGCAGCTTTCCCGCCCTCATACGAAGTGACTGTTATCACAAAAAAAAGCGTCAAAAACAGCAATTCTGTCTATGCACAAGGCGGGATTGCTGCGGCCTATGCAAAAGATGACTCGATTGAAGCCCATCTGGAGGATACGTTATACGCAGGGTGCGGCCATAATAATTTAGCTATTGCAGCAGACGTATTACATGATGGAAAAATGATGGTTCAAAGCCTATTGGAGCGTGGATTTCCATTCGACCGCAATGAACGAGGCGGTGTTTGTCTTGGAAGAGAAGGGGCCCACTCATACAACCGCATATTTCATGCAGGCGGAGACGCAACAGGCAGGCTGCTTATCGATTATTTGCTCAAACGGATCAACAGCAAAATCAAGTTAATCGAGAATGAAACGGCAGCAGATTTGCTTATAGAGGACGGACGATGTATCGGCGTCATGACAAAAGACAGCAAAGGGCGGCTCAAGGTAAGGCACGCAGACGAAGTTGTGCTGGCTGCCGGCGGCTGTGGAAACCTGTTTCTTCACCATACGAATGATCTTACTGTCACAGGTGACGGTCTTTCTCTGGCTTACCGGGCCGGGGCGGAATTAACGGATTTGGAGTTTACTCAGTTTCACCCGACACTGCTTGTGAAAAATGGTGTTTCCTACGGGCTTGTTTCAGAAGCTGTCAGAGGGGAAGGCGGATGTTTAGTAGACGAAAACGGCCGCAGGATTATGGCTGAACGGCATCCTTTAGGTGACCTGGCCCCAAGAGATATTGTCTCACGGGTTATTCACGAAGAAATGGCAAAAGGAAATCGCGTTTATATAGACTTCAGTGCGATTTCTGATTTTGAAACGCGTTTCCCTACCATCACTGCTATTTGTGAAAAAGCAGGGGTTGATATCCACAGCGGAAAAATTTCTGTTGCTCCGGGAATGCATTTCTTAATGGGAGGTGTTTCAGTTAATCGCTGGGGAGAAACGACAGTGCCGGGGCTTTATGCGATTGGCGAGACAGCATGCTCCGGTTTACATGGAGCAAACCGGCTTGCAAGCAATTCTTTATTGGAAGCGCTGGTATTTGGAAAAAGGGCAGCAGAGCATATTATCCAAAAACCGGTTTATAACAGGCAATATCAATCAGGGCTAGAAACCAGTGTCTTCTACGAGGTGCCGGATATAGAGGTGCATGAACTGCAAAGCAAAATGACAAGCCACATGTCTATTCTGCGGGAACAAAGCAGTTTGATTGAGCTTAGCATCTGGCTTCATACGCTGCCTTTTCAGGAAGTAAATGTGAAGGATATCACAATTCGGCAGATGGAACTTTCTCATCTATGGCAAACTGCAAAGCTGATGACGTTTTCTGCGCTTTTGCGGGAGGAAAGCAGAGGGGCTCACTTCCGCACCGATTTTCCTCATGCTGAGGTGAGCTGGCAAGGAAGACAAATTGTCCATACAAAAAAAGGAACGAAGATCAGAAAAAACGAGGGGATTTGGAACAATGAATCATTTACAGCTGAAAAAATTACTGAATCACTTTTTTCTTGAGGATATTGGGACAGGGGATCTTACATCGCAGTCTATTTTTGGAGAACAGAGCTGTGAAGCGGAGATTGTTGCTAAGTCAGAGGGTATCTTTGCAGGGACTGCGGTGATAAAAGAAGGCTTTGCTTTATTAGATGAAAATGTTCAAATTATTTTGCACAAAAAAGATGGGGACATGTTGCATAAAGGTGAAGTGATTGCCGAGTTACATGGTCCCGCAGCTGCGCTCCTTTCAGGAGAGCGGGTCGTATTAAATCTTATTCAGAGGCTGTCAGGAATTGCGACAATGACAAGAGAGGCTGTTCGGTGTCTGGATGATGAACAGATTAAAATTTGTGACACGAGAAAAACAACACCGGGGCTTAGAATGCTGGAGAAATATGCTGTCAGAGCCGGCGGCGGGTATAATCATCGATTCGGTTTGTATGACGGCATCATGATTAAAGATAATCATATCGCAGCATGTGGCTCTATTTTAGAGGCGTGCAAAAAAGCCCGTCAGGCCGCAGGGCACATGGTAAATATCGAGGTGGAAATTGAAACGGAGGGACAGCTGCGGGAAGCAATTGCAGCTGGCGCGGATGTTATTATGTTTGACAACTGTCCGCCTGATACGGTCCGTCATTTTGCAAAGCTCACACCGGATCATATAAAAACTGAAGCCTCCGGCGGGATTACGTTAGAATCTTTGCCTGCTTTTAAAGGGACGGGTGTGAATTATATTTCATTAGGATTTCTGACTCATTCCGTCAAAAGTTTAGATATCAGCATGGATGTTACGTTATCAAATGAATCTGTGGAGGAATGCCGTTATGTCAATTCTTGATGTGATCAAACAATCGAATGATATGATGCCCGAAAGTTATAAAGAACTATCGAGAAAGGATATGGAAACGCGCGTTGCCGCCATTAAGAAAAAGTTCGGCAGCAGGCTCTTTATACCAGGCCATCATTATCAAAAGGATGAAGTGATACAATTTGCTGACCAAACAGGCGACTCCCTGCAATTGGCCCAAGTAGCGGAAAAAAACAAAGATGCGGATTATATCGTATTTTGTGGTGTTCACTTTATGGCAGAAACCGCCGATATGCTGACAAACGAGCAGCAAACGGTCGTCCTGCCAGATATGAGAGCTGGATGTTCTATGGCTGACATGGCTGACATGCAGCAGACCAATAGGGCATGGAAGAAGCTTCAGCATATATTTGGAGATACGATCATACCTTTAACTTATGTGAACTCCACTGCGGAGATCAAGGCATTCGTCGGAAAGCATGGCGGAGCAACTGTGACTTCTTCGAATGCGAAAAAAGTGCTTGAATGGGCGTTTACACAGAAAAAAAGAATTTTATTTTTGCCTGATCAGCATTTAGGGAGAAATACGGCTTATGATCTGGGCATTGCGCTTGAAGATATGGCTGTGTGGGACCCGATGAAAGATGAATTAGTAGCTGAATCCGGGCATACGAATGTGAAAGTGATTTTGTGGAAAGGGCATTGCTCTGTTCATGAGAAATTCACCACTAAAAATATCCATGATATGAGAGAGCGAGACCCCGACATTCAGATCATTGTGCACCCGGAATGCTCACACGAAGTCGTGACACTAAGCGATGATAACGGATCAACGAAATATATTATCGACACAATCAATCAGGCTCCGGCGGGAAGCAAGTGGGCAATCGGGACAGAAATGAATCTTGTTCAGCGGATCATTCACGAGCATCCAGATAAACAAATCGAATCACTCAACCCTGACATGTGCCCTTGCCTGACAATGAACCGAATTGATTTGCCGCATTTGTTGTGGTCGCTGGAACAAATTGAAAAAGGAGAACCTTCAGGCGTCATCAAGGTGCCAAAAGCCATTCAGGAAGATGCACTCCTTGCTCTGAATCGAATGCTTTCGATCACGTAGATCAGAAATATTTTCCCTTCCTTTACTCATAACTTCTTTTGTTCAGGCATATGTTGTGAAGAAACATATTGTAATCACAGCTGAACTGTTCACGTTTTGCATAGGAGGGGAAAACGTTGAAAATCCATATCGTTCAAAAAGGCGATTCGCTCTGGAAAATAGCTGAAAAGTACGGAGTCGATGTTGAGGAAGTGAAAAAACTCAATACACAGCTTAGCAATCCAGACTTAATCATGCCTGGAATGAAAATAAAAGTGCCGTCAGAAGGAGTCCCGGTCAGAAAAGAGCCAAAAGCGGGCAAAAGTCCTGCGGCCGGGAGTGTGAAGCAAGAACATCCATATGCGAAAGAGAAGCCTAAATCCGTTGTCGATGTAGAAGACACAAAGCCGAAAGAAAAGAAGTCCATGCCGTATGTCCCGCCGATGCCTAATTTGCAGGAAAATGTGTACCCTGAAGCTGATGTGAACGATTATTATGATATGAAACAGCTTTTCCAGCCTTGGTCGCCTCCTAAACCGGAGGAGCCGAAAAAACATCATGACGGAAATATGGATCATATGTATCATATGCAAGACCAATTTCCACAACAGGAGGCTATGAGTAATATGGAAAATGCAAATTATCCGAATATGCCTAATATGCCAAAGGCGCCAGAGGTAGGCGGTGTAGAAGAGGAAAACGTTCATCACACAGTTCCGAATATGCCGATGCCGGCTGTTCAGCCTTATTATCATTATCCGGCTCATTTCGTACCGTGTCCGGTGCCTGTTTCGCCAATTCTTCCAGGATCAGGATTATGCTATCCGTACTATCCGGCACAAGCTTTTCCAATGCATCCGATGCATGGATACCAGCAAGGCTTTGTATCGCCTCAGTATGACCCGGGTTATGAAAACCAGCATCATGAAAACAGCCATCACGGACATTACGGTTCATACGGTGCGCCGCAATACGCATCTCCGGCTTATGGATCTCCGTATGGACATATGCCGTATGGCCCTTATTACGGCACTCCCCAAGTAATGGGAGCATACCAGCCTGCTGCGGCTCATGGTTACATGCCATACAAAGATCATGACGACTGCGGCTGTGACGGTGATCATCAGCCATATTTCTCTGCACCTGGCCACTCGGGAATGGGAGCTTATGGAAGCCCTAATATGCCATATGGCACAGCTAACCCAAATCCAAACCCATATTCGGCAGGAGTTTCTATGCCAATGACGAACCAGCCTTCTGTAAACCAAATGTTTGGCCGGCCGGAAGAAGAAAATGAGTGATCGTTCGGAACGATGTAAATCGTTCCTTTTTTTGTTTTCAAGCTGATCACTGCCAAATGGAGAGAACTGACACGCTTAACATGCCCCCCATACGCACATGATAAAAGCGAGCAAACATGCTCAATTCGTCCACGGGGGGTTTTTCCATTGGGTAAAAAAATGACGATCGCTAGCCTGATTCTAATGACAGCCGGCTTAACAGCATGCGGAGCAAACGATAATGCTATGAATGATACGCGCAATAACGGCAATACCCGTCCAATCGGATATTATACAAATGAAAATGACGCCGATAGACAGGGAGACGGAATCGACCACGATGGTCCTGTTTCTGAATTAATGGAGGATCAGAACGACGGTAACCGAAACACCACGAATGTAAATAACCGTGACCGTGTTACTGCTGACGATCGTGTTCCTTTGGCAACTGACGGAACATATAACAACACGAATAACCGAAACATGAATCGGAATGCAGCGAACAACGGGTATGACAACCAAGAAAACAGAAGACTGGCTGCAAAAATTGCCAACCGTGTGAAACAAGTGAAAAACGTCAATGACACACAAGTTATGGTATCGGATGACCGAGTAGTTATCGCAGTCAAAAGCCACAGAGAGTTCACAAAGTCTGACAGAGATAATGTCGTAAAAGCAGCGCGCAACTATGCAAATGGCCGTGATGTCCAGGTATCAACAGATAAAGGGCTGTTCAGAAAACTTCATAAAATGAACAACCGCTAGGGAAGGAAGGGCTGCCGGAAGTGATATTCGGCAGCCTTTTTCTTTGCATCAGCGAACAATTCCCATTAAAGTGTACATAGAAAATGTAAAAGAAGGTGAAAACATGGCAGGCCATTCCAAGTGGAAAAACATTCAAAAAAGAAAAAATGCACAGGATGCAAAGCGCGGGAAAATATTTATGAAGCTTGCAAAAGAAATCTATGTGGCAGCGAAAGAAGGCGGAGCGGATCCAGAAGCAAATTCAGCATTGCGTCTTGTCATCGAAAAAGCAAAAGGCGCCAATATGCCGAATGAAAATATAGATCGGGCCATTAAAAAAGCTGCGGGAGGCCAAGACGGAAGCAGCTATGAAGAAATCACCTATGAAGGCTACGGCCCTTCAGGGATTGCCGTCATGGTTGAATGCGTAACAGATAATAAAAACCGAACGGCGTCAAATGTGCGGACAGCCTTTAATAAAAATGGCGGAAGTCTGGGAGAAAGCGGATGTGTAGCCTTTTTATTTGAACGAAAGGGGTTCATTACGATAGACCGTACTGAACGGCAAATAGAAGAAGATGAGCTCATGCTTGATGTGCTTGAAGCAGGAGGAGAAGAGCTGCGAATTGAAGAAGACCTATATGAGGTTTTCACAGAGCCTGAGCATTTTGAAGAGGTGAAAACAGCCCTCGAATCGAAATATCTAATTTCTTCGGCGGAGGTGACCATGCTTCCCAATACCTATGCAGAAGCCGATGATCAGGCTGTTGAGAAGCTGGAAACATTAATAGACGTCCTTGAAGATGACGATGATGTTCAAGAAGTGTATACAAACTATCGTTCATAAAAAACCGGCACGAGGTCATATCGGGCCGGTTTTAGTATGTTCAGGAGACACGTTCACTTTCATGAGTGTATTCTTTCTCCCAGAAATCAGCGTTTTTGATACCCAGCGCTTTTGGATCAAAGATCGGGTCTAAGCCCTGCTTCTTTTGGCGCTCATAATCCTTTAAAGCAAGGAGCGCCGGCTTGGCAAGCAGCACAATGGCAATGACGTTCAGCCATACCATAATGCCAAGCCCTGCATCCCCTAATGCCCAAGCAAGTGAAGCTGTTTTCACAGTACCATAGAATGTGGCGGCTAAAATAATCAGTTTTAAGCCAAGCATTGCCCATTTGCTTTCTCTGCCTCGTGCTAAATAGGCGATATTTGTTTCTGCGATGTAGTAATACGCCATAATTGTTGTAAAAGCGAAGAAGAATAAAGCGATGGCAACAAAGCCTGCACCGAATCCGGGAAGAACACTGTCAATTGCCGCTTGTGTGAAACCAGGTCCTGCTTCTACGCCTTTAAGCTGGTGAACGATAAAGGAACCATCTGCAGCCTGGGTATTGTACATGCCGGTAAACAAGATCATGAAAGCTGTAGCGGAACATACAAACAAGGTGTCAATATAAACAGAAAATGCCTGAACCAGTCCCTGCTTGACCGGATGAGAAACTTCTGCAGCGGCTGCCGGATGCGGGCCTGTTCCCTGGCCGGCTTCGTTTGAGTAAATGCCACGTTTAACGCCCCAGGAAATCGCCATGCCGATCAAGCCGCCAAAAGCGGAATCCAATGCAAAGGCGCTTTTGAATATTAATGAGAGCACAGCAGGTAATTCAGACACATTCATGACAATAATAATCAAAGACAGCAGGATATATCCAATGGCCATAAATGGAACAATCATTTGCGCCGCACTGGCAATTCGTTTGACGCCGCCAAAAATAATGAACCCTAATAATAAAACCAGACCACACCCTGTGACGAAAGGAGAGATGCCGAATGCATTTTGGATCCCAGCCGCAATGGAGTTGGACTGTACGCCCGGCATTAGAAAGGCCATTGCAATAAGGGCAGCAGCGGCAAATAAGACGGCAAACCACTTAATGCCTAAGCCTTTTTCTATATAATAAGCAGGGCCGCCCCGATATTGACCGTCTTGTTTTACTTTGTAAATTTGAGCAAGTGTTGATTCTACAAAGGCACTCGCCGCCCCGATAAAGGCAATCGCCCACATCCAGAACACCGCACCGGGTCCGCCGAATGCAATTGCTGTCGCCACTCCCGCGATGTTTCCTGTGCCCACACGGCCGGACAGCGCAATCGATAACGCTTGGAAAGATGAAACGCCGGCTTCAGAGCTCTTGCCTTTGAACATCTGAACAATCATTTCTTTTAAATGTCGGACTTGTAAAAAACGGGTCATAATTGAAAAGGCGAATCCAATTCCCAATAAAATATAAATGACGGGCGTACTCCATAAGACCGCATTCAAACTAGCAACAAAATCTGCCATCAAGCTTCCCCCTCACTTCAAATTCGAATACATGTATAAAAAGGATTTTGGTCTAATCGAACTATTTCTACAATCGATTTGTCACATTATATGACCTGTAATTATCAATAAGAAGAGGAAGGGAAAAAGAAAAAACGCGGCGTATCGACTACGCTGCGTTTTTCTACAGAGGCAAACTTATGGCAATTGTTATAAAATCCTTCAGCAACAAATAGCCTAGTTCAGTCAAACCGTATATAAAGGATAAAGCAATCACAAAATGATTGAAATGCTTGTCATCATTTGTTCCGTTCATCTTATTCATGTTTCATCACCTCACTGACGCCTGCGGCGGTTCTTCACGGATCCAATGATCATCTTTTCGCCAATCATACGTTTCATCAGTATCAAGATGTAAAGTCTGATTGCCGATTTTCACTGTATTGTGATTGATCCACGTCACTGCTGGGCGGCTGTCCGGGTAATTCCAGTAGATTGTTCTCTTGACAAGTGTTTTTTCATTTACAAGTTCACCTCTGGCTGCATCTAAGCTCAAGATGTTTTCGGATACATAAGTGTTTAACGTATAGCTGCCGTCCGGCGATTCAACCGATTGGACGAGATTGCCTTTCGGAACGTTTTTTAGTGAAAATAACATCCAATAGATGGCGCCGCCGAAGAAGACCAGCAGGGCAAACATAATAAGCGGGATGTTGCTGCGTGTCTTAATGTGACTCTCTCCCTTTTTTTCTCTCATTTTACTATATATCGGATTCATATGATCGTTACATGTCTTTAAAATTACATTAATAAAGCAATGATAAGATGAAATAAAGCCAATAAAGGGTGAGGGGAGACAGAAATGGAAAAAACGTATTGTCATTCCGGCGAGAAGGACCCAGAAGCGGTCTACTTAACTGTGAGAGGCTATCGAATTAAGCTGTCGCCTGAACAAATGAAACTGATTTCTGCCGTCAGAAAGTAAAAAATACATGATAAAGGCAGCCGCTTGTGCGGCTGCCTTTTTGATTTAAGAATATTTTCTTTTCCGCTGTGCGAAATGCTTTTGAAACCAATCTTTCTTATATAAAAATGCGATAATCTCCAGCCAAAAACCCGGAATCTTTTTGGGGAATATCGGTTTTTTGTAGAGTGCATGATATGCGGATTTTAAGTCGTCCCACTGCGTGCATGTTTTTGTCTGCTCAAATCTCGCAACATCAATCACCCGCACCGCCCCGGTTTCTGTCAATATCAGATTCCGCAAATGAATATCTGACGGGTTCAGTCCGGCTGCCCGGGCGTCAGAAAGCGCTTCTTCAACCTGCTGAATCATGTCATCACTGATTGCAATGCCTTTCTTCAGACAGTTATAAAAGGTTTCACCTTTAATATATTCCATGAGAATAAATGAATCGCCAGTTTCGTAAATGTCAGGATAGAATGCGGACCCGGCTAATTTTTCATAGATCGCTGCTTCTTTGACTGCTGTCGCTTGATATTCCGGAAAAAATACTTTCAGCGCCATTTTTCGACCGCCTTCTGTTAAGGCAAACACATAGGCGCTTCTTCCCTTGCCGATTAGTGTTAATTCCTCGGATTTCTCTTTGACTTTATCAAATCTGCTGTTCTTGCGGTATATGACGGTATGGGCCAGTGCCTCTGCTTTTGTCAGCATTTCATTCACCTTCTTTGCGCTATTTTATGCAGCTGTTTATAGGAAAATCATAAACTGTTCAGGAAAAAGAGCCTAATTCTAGTGTATCTGGTCTTGAAGAAGAAGGCTACTTATAAGCATGAATTGTGATAAAAGAGACATAGAACGTTTAATTTCCATTCTTGAAAAGCGCTTACAAATGGGATAGTATTAATTTTAAATAAAGCGCTTTCGTGAATGATCAAGGGGGAAGAAGCCATGACAAAACAGATTGTAACAGGGATTATCGGTGCAGGCCGCATCGGCAAACTTCATGTTCAAAATATAAGCCGGATTCCTCACATGAAAATAAAAGCAGTCTCTGACATTCAGGCAAGCCGTATAAAAAGCTGGGCCGACAGTCATCAGATTGAATACATAACCTCTGATTATCGTGATTTATTACATGATCCTGATATTGATGCTATTTTTATTTGCTCTCCTACAGCCGTACATGCACAGATGATCAAAGAAGCAGCCGAGGCGAAAAAGCATATATTTTGTGAGAAGCCCGTTAGTTTCTCTCTGGACGAAACGAGTGAAGCGCTTGCGGCTGTCCGGAAACACGGGGTAACACTTCAAGTCGGATTTAACCGCCGCTTTGATCCTCATTTTAAGAAAATCAAAACGATTGTTGAAAATGGTCAAATCGGTACACCTCATTTATTAAGAATCACGTCCCGGGACCCAGAACCTCCGAATATAGATTATGTCCGTACGTCAGGCGGATTGTTTATGGATATGTCGATCCATGATTTTGATATGGCCAGATATATTATGGGAAGCGAAGTGACGGAAGTGTATGCCAAAGGGGCGGCTTTGGTGAATCCTTCTTTCGCGGAGCTGGGTGATATTGATACAGCTGTTATTACACTGACTTTTGAAAACGGTGCCATGGCTGTGATTGATAACAGCCGCCAAGCTGTGTACGGATATGACCAGCGGGTTGAGGTTTTCGGGACGAAAGGCTCTGCAGCGGCTGACAATAGCAGGCCGACTACGGTTGAGGTGTCAACAGCTGATTTTGTGATGAAGGATAAACCGCATTTCTTTTTCCTTGAACGCTATAAGGATTCATATGAGGAGGAGATTCTCTGTTTTGCAGAAGCGATCGGCACAAACCAGGAGACTCCCTGCACCGGCAATGACGGTTTACAGGCCGGAAGGATCGCCAGAGCAGCACAGCAATCGCTTGCTTTTGGCATGCCTGTTAGCATTGAGCACACTGAAAAAATCGCTTTTTAATCTAACAGGATTACAATTCAGCAAGCTTGGGTATATACTCCATTGATACTTTAAGTAGGCGGTGGAGAAAATGAATACAGTACATGCTAAAGGAAATGTTTTGAACAAAATCGGAATTCCTTCTCACATGGTTTGGGGTTATATTGGCGTTGTCATCTTTATGGTTGGAGACGGCCTCGAACAAGGCTGGCTGTCTCCTTTTCTCGTTGATCATGGTCTCAGTATGCAGCAATCCGCATCGTTATTTACCATGTACGGCATTGCTGTCACCATCTCAGCTTGGCTTTCAGGAACGTTTGTCCAAACTTGGGGGCCGAGAAAAACGATGACTGTCGGATTGCTTGCATTTATCCTCGGTTCGGCCGCTTTTATCGGCTGGGCGATTCCTCATATGTATTATCCGGCTCTCTTGGGCAGCTATGCTCTTAGAGGCTTGGGATATCCGCTGTTTGCATACTCTTTTCTCGTATGGGTGTCATACAGCACCTCTCAAAATATTCTCGGAAAAGCCGTCGGATGGTTTTGGTTTATGTTTACGTGCGGCCTTAACGTGCTCGGCCCGTTCTATTCCAGCTATGCAGTTCCGGCCTTTGGAGAAATCAATACGCTTTGGAGCGCTTTACTGTTTGTGGCGGCAGGCGGAATTCTTGCCTTATTTTTTAACAAAGATAAATTTACTCCGATACAAAAACAAGATCAGCCGAAATGGAAAGAACTGTCGAAGGCATTTACGATTATGTTTGAAAACCCTAAGGTAGGCATCGGCGGAGTGGTCAAGACGATTAATGCGATAGGACAATTTGGATTTGCCATCTTTCTTCCTACTTATTTAGCACGATACGGGTATTCGGTTTCGGAATGGCTGCAAATATGGGGGACGCTGTTTTTTGTGAATATTGTGTTTAATATCATTTTCGGTGCAGTCGGAGATAAACTTGGCTGGCGCAATACGGTCATGTGGTTTGGCGGTGTCGGATGCGGTATTTTTACGCTGGCGCTGTATTACACGCCTCAGCTGATCGGGCATCAGTATTGGGTGCTCATGATTATCGCCTGCTGCTACGGCGCGGCTTTAGCAGGGTACGTCCCATTAAGCGCGCTTTTGCCGACGCTTGCACCTGATAATAAAGGTGCTGCCATGTCAGTGTTGAATTTGGGATCTGGTTTATGTGCGTTTATCGCGCCGGGCATCGTGAGTCTTTTCATTGGGCCGCTCGGTGCAGGCGGCGTGATTTGGATCTTTGCGGCATTGTATTTTTTCAGTGCCTTTCTGACGCGATTCTTGACAATTTCTGAGCAAAGCACAGATGTGTATACGGAGGAACGGTTTGTCAGGGAAAATGTGCAGACAAATTTTGATAAAACGGTTAAGCAGTAGCCTCTTTGGTCAAACTAATCATAAACGTGTGCAAAGAGGTGTAGAGGGTGAAACGATTCAGCACGGCGTATCTTTTGCTGGGCATTCTTTGCTCAGCGGCAGTATTTTTAATAGGAGCTCCTTCCCGCGCACTTGGCGCGGAAGTGGAGCACTATGAGCCGCTGCAGGTGCATGTGCAGCTTGAAAAGGTGTATTTGGACGGCGATGTCAGCATTGAGCATAAGCATGAAAAAGTGTTTTCTATGGATGATTTTTGGGCAGCTTATGCCGGGTGGACGCTTGTGGAACAAAAAAAGGGATATGTGCTCTTCCGGAAGCAAATGGACGATATATCTCCGCTCAGCAAGGTCAACGGGTATATCGGTGTATCGGATAATGGAGTGATTTCCACTTTTCATGGGCGGCCTGAGCCAGCTTCCGAACCAATTCAGTCTTTTTTTCAAATTGATTTAGAAAGGCTGGAAAGCCATATGCAAAAAAATCTGCTGAAAGGCATTCCATTTCGGACAAAAGCGGAGTTTGAGGATGTCATCGAACATATGAAGACATACAGCGGGTAACGTCCGCTGATTGAAGACATGTATTCATGTCTTTTTTTTCGTGAAAGAATGAGAGAGAAGCGAACATATGTTAACTTTTCTATAAGACTTTGGCTGTTTTTATGGTACAATGAAGAACAGTCAAAGAGGTGAATTTGCGTGATTGAATTTGTTAAAGGGACGATTGATTATGTATCTCCCCAATATATTGTCATAGAGAACGGCGGCATCGGCTATCAGATTTTCACGCCGAATCCGTTTATATATAAGGAGAGAAGCCAGGAAACGATTTTTACATACCATCATATCAGAGAGGATGCTTTTTCGCTTTACGGTTTTTCAACAAGAGAGGAGAAGGCGCTCTTTACAAAGCTGTTAAACGTGACCGGAATTGGCCCGAAAGGAGCACTTGCCATCTTGGGCTCGGGTGATCCCGGAGCGGTCATCCAAGCAATTGAAAATGAGGATGAAGCTTTTTTGGTCAAGTTTCCTGGAGTAGGAAAGAAAACCGCACGCCAGATTATTCTAGATTTAAAAGGAAAGCTGGCAGATGTTGTGCCTGAAATGATTGAAAATCTGTTTAATCATGAAGAAAGGCTTGAAAAGCAAACAGCGGAAACGGCTCTTGAAGAAGCACTTGAAGCCCTCAGGGTTCTCGGATATGCTGAAAAAGAAATCAAAAAGGTGCTTCCTCACCTTAAAGAAGAAATTGGGCTGACAACAGACCAATATGTGAAAAAAGCATTACAAAAACTATTAAAGTAAGGTGATGTTCATGGATGAACGGCTCGTCTCAAGTGAAGCAGACAACCATGAATCAGTGATAGAGCAAAGCCTGAGGCCGCAAAACCTGGCACAGTATATCGGGCAGCATAAGGTAAAAGAAAATTTGCGCGTGTTTATAGATGCGGCGAAAATGAGACAGGAGACGCTGGATCATGTTCTTCTGTACGGGCCGCCCGGACTCGGAAAAACAACGCTTGCTTCGATTGTTGCTAATGAAATGGGAGTGGAATTGCGGACGACCTCAGGGCCTGCGATTGAAAGGCCTGGTGATTTGGCTGCTATATTAACGGCGCTGGAACCGGGAGATGTATTATTTATTGATGAAATACATAGGCTGCACAGATCGATCGAAGAGGTGCTTTATCCTGCAATGGAAGACTTTTGCCTGGACATTGTGATTGGCAAAGGCCCATCTGCCCGCTCGGTTCGGCTCGACCTTCCGCCTTTTACGCTGGTGGGAGCCACGACGAGGGTGGGGCTTTTGACGGCTCCTTTAAGAGACAGATTCGGCGTAATGTCTCGCCTTGAGTACTATACACAAGAAGAACTGGCGGATATTGTCACAAGAACCGCTGATGTATTCGAGGTTGAGATTGATAAACCGTCGGCTCTTGAAATTGCAAGAAGATCGAGAGGGACGCCCCGCGTGGCGAACCGCCTGCTGAGAAGGGTGCGCGATTTTGCCCAAGTGCTGGGTGACAGCAGGATTACGGAAGACATTTCTCAGAATGCGCTGGAGCGGCTTCAGGTTGACCGTCTCGGTTTGGATCATATTGATCATAAGCTGCTGATGGGCATGATCGAAAAATTCAACGGCGGCCCAGTAGGCCTTGATACGATTTCAGCTACCATCGGCGAGGAATCGCATACGATTGAAGACGTATATGAACCATATCTGCTGCAAATTGGATTTATACAAAGAACGCCGCGTGGAAGGATCGTGACACCGGCCGTTTATCATCATTTCCAAATGGAGGCTCCCCGATATGACTGAATTTCCTAAGATCATTATGATTCTTGGTGCTGTTTTGCTTATTATCGGAGCAGTTTTGCATTTTGTCGGCAAGATGCCGGGAGATATTTTTGTAAAAAAAGGAAATGTCACGTTTTTCTTCCCGGTTGTCACTTGTATTATTATAAGTGTGGTATTATCAATTTTGCTTAATCTTTTTGGCAGAATGAAATAACAAAAGACTAGAATAAAGGTGAAATCATCATGAAAGTCGATTTATTTGATTTTGAACTACCAGAACGTTTAATTGCACAAGTACCGTTGGAGCAGCGTGATGCTTCAAGGCTGATGGTGCTCGATAAACATACAGGAGAGCTTACTGACAGCTCGTTTAAACACATTATCAGCTTCTTTAACGAAGGCGATTGTCTAGTCCTGAACAATACCCGGGTACTGCCTGCGCGGTTATTCGGCACAAAAGAGGATACCGGCGCGAAAGTGGAACTTCTTTTGTTGAAACAGGAAACCGGTGATAAATGGGAAACACTTGCCAAACCGGCGAAACGGGTGAAAAAAGGAACTGTTGTCACATTTGGAGACGGAAGATTGAAGGCAATCTGCACGGAAGAGCTTGAGCACGGCGGCAGAAAGATGGAATTTCAATATGACGGTATTTTCTACGAGGTGCTTGAATCCCTTGGAGAGATGCCGCTCCCTCCATATATCAAAGAACAGCTTGATGACAAAGAGCGCTACCAGACAGTGTATTCAAAAGAAATCGGCTCTGCTGCTGCGCCTACAGCTGGCCTTCACTTCACGGAAGAAATCTTACAGCAGCTGAAAGACAAAGGCGTGCAAATTGAGTTCATCACACTGCACGTAGGCCTTGGAACGTTTCGCCCTGTGAGTGCCGATGAAGTGGAAGAGCATAATATGCATGCAGAGTTTTATCAAATGTCAGAAGAAACGGCTGCAGCCTTAAACAAAGTAAGAGAAAATGGCGGTCGGATCATTTCTGTCGGCACGACCTCGACACGCACGCTTGAGACGATTGCCGGAGAACATGACGGGCAATTTAAAGCATCAAGCGGCTGGACATCTATTTTTATTTATCCGGGCTATGAATTTAAAGCCATTGACGGAATGATTACAAACTTCCATTTGCCGAAATCGTCATTGATTATGCTGGTCAGCGCGCTTGCTGGAAGAGAAAACATTCTGCGTGCCTATAACCATGCAGTGGAAGAGGAATACCGTTTCTTCAGCTTCGGAGACGCGATGCTGATTATATAATTTGAGAACAGGAGGCCTCATCAAAAGTGGCTGAACAACCAATACGCTATGAATTTATAAAAGAATGCAAACAAACAGGAGCGCGGCTGGGCAAAGTGCATACGCCTCACGGCTCCTTCGAAACGCCGGTTTTTATGCCGGTCGGCACACTGGCGACAGTCAAAACAATGTCGCCTGAAGAGCTGAAAGCAATGGATGCAGGCATCATTTTGAGCAACACTTATCATCTATGGCTTCGTCCGGGCCAAGACATTGTCAAAGAAGCGGGCGGGCTCCATAAATTTATGAACTGGGACCGCGCAATTTTAACAGATTCAGGCGGTTTTCAGGTCTTTTCTTTAAGCAAGTTTCGTAATATAGAGGAAGAGGGTGTCCATTTCCGCAATCATCTAAATGGAGACAAGCTGTTTTTATCTCCGGAAAAAGCGATGGAGATCCAAAACGCACTCGGCTCTGATATTATGATGGCGTTTGACGAATGCCCGCCATACCCGGCGGAGTACGACTACATGAAGAGGTCAGTTGAACGGACAAGCCGTTGGGCGGAACGCTGCCTGAATGCCCACAATCGTCAGGATGAACAAGGGCTGTTTGGTATTGTACAAGGCGGAGAATATGAAGATCTGCGGACACAAAGTGCGAAGGACTTGATTTCGCTTGATTTTCCGGGATATGCTATAGGCGGATTGTCTGTAGGTGAACCGAAGGATGTCATGAACCGTGTACTCGAATTCACAACACCGCTCTTGCCGAAGGATAAACCGAGATATCTGATGGGAGTAGGTTCTCCGGACGCACTGATCGACGGAGCGATCCGCGGGGTCGATATGTTTGACTGTGTGCTGCCTACACGGATTGCAAGAAACGGCACAGTGTTTACTGCTGAAGGACGACTCAATATGAAAAATGCGAAATTTGAAAGAGACTTCCGTCCGATTGATGAAGAGTGTGATTGCTATACATGTAAAAACTACACTCGCGCGTACATTAGGCACTTGATTCGCTGCAATGAAACATTCGGCCTTCGATTAACAACTTACCATAACCTTCATTTTCTGTTACACTTAATGGAGCAGGTAAGACAGGCTATTCGCGAGGATCGTCTGGGTGATTTCAGAGAAGAGTTCTTTGAGCGTTACGGCTATAACAAGCCAAATGCGAAAAGCTTCTAAATAAACATAACAGGCTTACAGAAAGGGGTGAAAATGATGACTGGCACTTTAGGTACATTGGTTCCTATTATTTTAATGTTTGCGGTCCTTTACTTCTTGCTGATTCGTCCTCAGCAAAAGCAGCAAAAGGCTGTACGCCAAATGCAAGAGGAACTGAAAAAAGGCGATTCAGTAGTGACAATCGGGGGATTGCACGGTACTGTTGACTCTATCGACGAAAGCAAAGTCGTAATTAAGACTGGTGATAACACACGTCTTACGTTCGACCGCCGCGCGATCAGAGAAGTTTCTGCTGCTGAATAACAGCAGGAGCTATACATAGCAAACAAAAAAGAGCGGGCAAGTGAGCCCGCTCTTTTTTATGTGGAAGACCTGTTTCCCCTCATGTTCACGCCGAAAATCCCGCCCAGCATGCACACCCCTAAAAATCCCAGATGGAAGATCAGCTGTTCTGCTGTAAATGTCTTTCCGAATCCTAAATACTGAAACAATAAGATAATCAGAGAAAAACTTATGGCAGTCAATGCTCCAATCATCCAGCCTCTTTCCTTGCCTTTCCCGCCTGAAATGAACCCGCCGATAAATAAAGAGAGAAATGAGATAGCTGTGATCAGCCAGTTAAATGATGATTCTTCCAGCGAGGTTGCGGTCAATAAAAGTGAAACCGCCAAACTTGTCAGGAGCATGGCTGAAAATATGGCGATTAAGCCGTAAAGAATGCCTTTTCCAACTTGTTTCGTTTCCTCCATGATTGTCTCCTCTCTGCCTGTATTAAAAGGCTTCTGTTCTTTTTGTTCAAAACCGTCAGACATGCTGATGGCTCGTCTTTGTAAAAATGTATTCCCTTATCCCTTGAATTAGACGTAAAAGCTTTGTGAAATGCAATCGGTTTTTCTTACATAAATTGATCATTTTGTTGCAACCTATAATGAGTTGGAGGTGCATGATGGAAGAGCTTCTCACTATTGCGTTTCGCACAGTCGTATTGTATTTTGTGATATTGGTCATTTTTCGTTTCATGGGCAAACGGGAGATCGGAGAGCTTAGTATTTTAGATCTCGTTGTCTTTATCATGATGGCTGAAATTGCCGTTTTAGCCATAGAAAACGTAGACGATCATCTATTTCATACCATTTTGCCAATGCTTGTATTAATGATCATTCAAGTGACTTTGGCATACTTTTCTTTAAAAAACCGAAAAGTCCGCCAGCTTCTTGACGGTAAGCCGACCATAATTATCAAATATGGAAAAATTGACGAAGAAGCCATGAAATCACAGCGTTATAATTTTGATGATTTAATGGTTCAGCTCAGAGAAAATAGCGTCGACAGAGTAGCTGACGTATCATTTGCCATTTTAGAGCCGTCGGGCAAACTGACTATTGTAAAGAAAGAAAATAGCGGAGAGCATCGGCAGCTCGAAATGCCGCTCATTATAGACGGCTTCATTCAAACAGAAAACCTGTCCAGAATCAGTAAAGATAAAAAATGGCTGCTTGAAAATTTGCAAAAACACGGATACACCAACCCTTCAGATATTTCATTTTGCTCGTTTACAGACGGAGAAATATATATTGATGAAAAAGATGGGCACCGCACGTGATCATTATCGGATGATCAACCGTCCGATAATGGGAATGCGGCAAAGCTCATCTTTTTTAATTAAACGGAAAACGAGCAGGAGGATCATATAAACGGCGGCGCTCGCCGCAATCCATCCGGCTAGATTGACAGCCTCAGATGCTCCAAAGCTTATATAATGTTTGATGGCGGAGCTGATGAATCCGCAAATTACAATAACAGCGAAGCTGAGCGCGTACTCCTTGATTTTGATGCTGATCGGCAGCACTTTGCTTACGGTTGCTGCGTGCAATAGCGTAACGAGCACCATGCCTGTCACAATGGCTAATGCCGCACCCATAATGCCAAGAGAAGGCCTTGTGGCAAGGACAAAAATAAGGCCTGTTTTGACAAGCGCTCCGATTAAGCTGTTCATCATCGCAGCTCCTGCCAAATTAAGCGCCTGCAGCACAGCTTGAAGCGGGCCTTGGAAATAATAAAGCAGAAAAAACGGGGCCATCACTTTTATAAATACAGCTGCGCCTGAGGAACCGTACATCACTCTCATCAGCTCATCCGCAAATACAAATAAAATAACAACTGAAATGCCTCCGCTGAGCAGACAGAGACGCATCGCCTGTTCCAAGCGGTATTCCACCACCTGCAATTTTTTCTGCTCCATTCCTTCACTGATCGCAGGAACAAGCGCGGTCGACAAAGAATATGTAATAAAGCTGGGCAGAGTCAGCAGCGTCATGGCAAAGCCGGTCAGTTCCCCGTATTGCTTTGTTGCGGCAACTGTTGCCACACCGGCGATGGCAAGGCTTTGAGCGACGACGATTGGCTCGAAAAACCAAGAGAGGTTTCCGATAAAGCGGCTCCCGGTTGTTGGAAGGGACACGCTCATTAATTGGGTAAAGGTTTGTTTTCCGTTTTTAATTGACTGGAAAAAATGCTTTCTGATTTTAATTGTCTTTTTATACTTAAAGCAAACGAATAAATAAAGAAGTGATGCCAGCTCCCCTGCCACTGAGGATAGCATTGCCCCCGCCGCAGCATATTCAATTCCGTAAGGGAGAAAAATCGTTGTGCAGACAGCCACGAGTGAAATGCGGACAACCTGTTCAAGGACTTGTGACATAGCAAGCGGGTTCATATTCTGTTTTCCTTGAAAGTATCCCCTCAGCACACTCGATATAGCAATAATCGGCACAACCGGCGTAATGGCCAAGAGCGGATACAGTGTTCGCTTATCTGTCAGCATCGTTTCAGCCATAACCGGGGCGAAAAACAGAAACAGCGGTGTAAAGATGAGGCTGAGCACTCCCGTGATGGTCAGAGACATGACTAAAATATTTTTCGTTTTTTGATGATCTCCGCGCGCACTGGCTTCAGCGACTAGCTTGCTGATCGCGACCGGCAGACCGAATTGAGTTAATGTAGTGGCCAAGAAGAAGGTAGGCGCCGCCATCATGTAAAGCCCGACTCCTTCTTCACCGATAAAACGGGCGATAACCACCCGGTTGACAAACCCGAGCATTCTTGTAACCATTCCTGCTGCGATAAGGATAAGAGTGCCCTTTAAAAACGTCTGTTTCGCCATTTTTACCCCCTGCCTTCTCAAACTACCTGGAATCATATACAATAAAGATATGCGTATATATCGTCCAAGCATGACAAGTCTTCTTGAAAAACAATAAAAAAGGAGCGTGGAATTCGTGGAGAAGCATCCAGCCGATCTATATAAAGACCACGTCAGGCCGTTTCTTTACAGCAAACTGGAAGAGTTTAAGATTCTCGGGTATGATGATGTTGAACTCGAAAGTTTGTGGTCATACTTAACAGATAAGAAGTGGAAAAAGAAAACGGAACTGAACATTTATGAACTGGCGAGTGATATTTTATCAGTGAAAATTGGCGAATTTATGAACTATGCAACCGTTGAGTCATTTAAAACGTCTAATTGGCTGGGCAGTGAAGAGGGCCAGGAAGCATTGGAAGAACTGCTGAGATAGCAGGTTGATTCGCACAGGTTTAAGGGAGGATATACATAATGAAAAAAGGACGCTTGATTGCGTTTTTCCTTTTCGTTTTATTGATCGGCACGGGCTTGGGCTACTTTACGAAGCCTGCCGCTAACAATATTACGTTAGGATTGGATTTGCAAGGCGGATTTGAGGTGCTGTATGATGTACAGCCTGTAAAAAAAGGTGACAAAATCACAAAAGACGTTCTGGTCAGCACTGTAGAGGCATTGAACCGCCGGGCCAATGTTCTCGGTGTCAGCGAACCGAACATCCAAATTGAAGGGAATAACCGGATTCGCGTTCAGCTCGCTGGTGTGACAAACCAAAACAGAGCTCGTGAAATTTTGGCGACTGAAGCGCAGCTTTCTTTCAGAGATGCAAATGATAAGGAACTGTTAAACGGTGCTGATTTAGTCGAAAACGGCGCTAAACAAACTTATGATAGCACAACAAATGAGCCAATTGTCACGATTAAGCTGAAAGACGCTGATAAATTTGGTGAAGTGACCAAGAAGGTCATGAAAATGGCGCCAAACAACCAGCTTGTCATTTGGCTGGATTATGATAAAGGTGATTCCTTTAAGAAAGAAGTTCAAAAAGAGCATCCTAAATTTGTATCCGCTCCAAATGTAAGTCAGGAGCTAAATACAACTGATGTAAAAATTGAAGGTCATTTCACAGCTCAAGAAGCAAAAGATTTAGCCAGTATTTTAAACGCAGGCGCACTTCCTGTGAAACTGACTGAAAAATATTCAACATCAGTAGGCGCACAATTCGGCCAGCAGGCTCTCCATGATACGGTGTTTGCCGGTATTGTCGGTATAGCAATTATTTTCTTATTTATGCTTTTCTATTACCGTCTGCCAGGGTTAATCGCGGTGATTACGCTATCTGTTTATATCTACATTACACTCCAGATCTTTGACTGGATGAATGCCGTACTCACGCTTCCGGGAATTGCCGCTCTCATTTTAGGTGTCGGGATGGCTGTTGACGCCAACATTATTACCTATGAGCGGATTAAAGAAGAGCTCAAGCTAGGAAAGTCAGTCCGCTCTGCCTTCCGTTCAGGAAACAGACGGTCATTTGCGACGATTTTTGATGCGAATATTACAACCATTATTGCAGCGGTTGTGCTCTTTATCTTTGGGACAAGCTCTGTTAAAGGGTTTGCGACAATGCTGATCCTATCGATTCTGACAAGCTTTATCACTGCCGTTTTCTTATCGAGATTTCTCCTCGCTCTCCTTGTGGAAAGCAGATGGCTTGATCGGAAAAAAGGCTGGTTTGGTGTCAATAAGAAACATATCATGGATATTCAGGATACGGATGAAAATACAGAGCCGCATACGCCATTCCAAAAATGGGATTTCACGAGCAAACGCAAATACTTCTTTATTTTCTCCAGTGCGGTCACGGTTGCCGGGATTATTATCTTGCTTGTGTTCAGGCTGAATCTTGGCATTGACTTTGCAAGCGGTGCACGGATTGAAGTACAAAGCGACCATAAGCTGACGACAGAGCAAGTTGAGAAGGACTTTGAATCTCTTGGTATGGACCCTGATACTGTCGTTCTGTCAGGCGAAAAGAGCAATATCGGTGTTGCCCGTTTTGTCGGGGTGCCAGATAAAGAAACCATTGCAAAAGTAAAAACATATTTTAAAGACAAATACGGATCTGATCCAAATGTCAGCACAGTTTCACCGACAGTCGGTAAAGAGCTGGCAAGAAATGCGCTGTACGCAGTTGCTATAGCTTCTATTGGCATCATTATTTACGTTTCAATCCGATTCGAATACAAAATGGCGATTGCTGCCATTGCTTCATTGCTATATGACGCATTCTTTATCGTCACGTTCTTCAGTATTACAAGGCTTGAGGTAGATGTTACGTTCATCGCGGCCATCTTGACGATAATCGGGTATTCCATTAACGATACAATCGTTACATTTGACAGGGTCCGCGAGCATATGAAAAAGCGTAAGCCGAAAACATTTGCCGATCTGAACCATATTGTAAACCTGAGCCTGCAGCAAACCTTTACACGTTCAATTAACACTGTATTAACCGTTGTGATTGTTGTTGTGACATTGCTGATCTTTGGAGCATCTTCTATTACTAACTTCTCAATTGCTTTATTGGTCGGGCTGTTAACAGGCGTTTATTCTTCTCTATACATTGCCGCACAAATTTGGCTTGCATGGAAAGGAAGAGAACTGAAAAAAGATTCGGCGCAATAAAAAATATCAGGCTGTCCTCTGCAGGGCAGCCTGTTTTTTGAAGTTTCATTGAACTTAAAATAGACATTTGCTATAATGACATACGCTTACATTTAAACATATATATGGTGTTAAAAGTGTTTATGGCTGGTTTTCAGATATGTAGGAGGGTTTATATATGAGGGTTCGCGAATCAGAGCTGCCGGGCATAGGACAAAAAGTTGAAATGATTACTAGAAACCGTGATAAAATTTCAATTATCATTCATCATGACGGACGGAGAGAGCTTTACTATTTTGACGAAAACGACCATGAGGAATGTGTTGCCTCCGTGCAGTTTGATGACGCTGAAGCAAGGCAAATGTCTGCAATTCTTGGCGGAATGGCATATAAACCGAAAGCATTAGAACAGGTCGAGTCAGCCCTTGATGATTTGATTATAGAGTGGTGTAAAGCAGAGGCGGGAGCGCCTGCCATTCATCAGACGATTGGTGATTTGAATGTGGGTCAGGAATATCATGTGACGGTCATTGCAATTGTTAAAAAGAATCAGGATAAACAACTGAATCCGAGCTCTGAAACAGTCATTGACGAAGGCGATACACTTGTGATTTCCGGTGAGGGAACCGGACTGAAGAGGCTGATCCGGGAAAAATTAACAGCAAAGGGAGCTTAACCTAGTGTTAAGCCATGTTTAAAACCAGTCTTGATGGGGAAAGTTACCTCAATAAGAAGTTTGGGGGAAAAGAGAATGAATAAACAATGGACCATTATTTTCGCACTTATTTTCACCTTAATTGTCGCTATTTTCGCAGTCATTAATGTTCGATCCGTAGAAGTTGATTACCTGTTTGGAAGATCAGAATGGCCGCTCATTCTTGTTATTTTGGGCTCAGTTTTAATGGGAGCACTGATCGTATTTTCTGTCGGCATTTTTCAGGTAATGAAATTGAAGCGGGAAATAAAAACCTTGCGGAAAGAAAATAGAACAGCAATACATAAACAAGAGGATACTCATCTTGCTGATCAGACTGACACACAGGATGCATCAGCCATGATTGAGAAAAAAGACTAGTTTTCGAATATTATTTGAAACCCCTCAGCCTGCTCTAGTATAATAGGGTGGTTGAGGGGTGAATTTATGTTAGCGTCAAAAATGCGATGGGAAATCCAGCGACCAGATCAGGATAAGGTCAAATCACTCACAGAACAATTGCATATAACACCTCTTGTTGCGTCCCTGCTTGTAAAAAGAGGCTTTGATACGGCAGAAAGCGCTAGGCTGTTTTTACATACAAAGGATGCCGATTTTTATGATCCTTTTGAAATGAAAGGCATGAAAGAAGCGGCAGATCGAATAAAACAGGCGATTTCACAACAAGAAAAGATTATGATATATGGCGATTATGACGCCGATGGGGTTACAAGTACGTCAGTGATGCTTCACACGCTGCAAAAACTGTCGGCTCAAGTTGATTTTTATATACCTGACCGTTTTAAAGAAGGATATGGACCTAATGAACAGGCGTTTCGTTCGATTAAAGAACGGGGCTTCTCTTTGATCATTACGGTTGATACAGGAATTGCCGCTGTGCATGAAGCGAAGGTGGCAAAGGAACTCGGACTGGATGTCATCATTACCGATCATCATGAACCGGGACCGGAGCTTCCGGATGTCCGTGCGATCGTCCACCCGAAGCAGCCTGGCTGCACTTACCCGTTTAAAGAGCTTGCCGGGGTTGGAGTCGCGTTTAAGCTTGCCCACGCTTTATTGGGTGAACTTCCTGATGAACTGCTTGACCTGGCGGCTATCGGCACCATTGCCGATCTAGTCCCGCTGCATGACGAAAACAGATTAATAGCAACACTAGGACTTGAAAGGCTTCGACGGACAAATCGGCTCGGCTTAAAAGAGCTGATTAAGCTGTCAGGCGGAGACATCGGAGAAGCGAACGAAGAAACAGTCGGATTTCAGCTCGCACCAAGGCTGAATGCCGTCGGAAGAATCGAACAGGCGGATCCCGCTGTTCATTTGCTTATGTCAGAGGATTCGTTTGAAGCGGAAGAGCTTGCCGCAGAAATTGACCAGCTGAACAAAGAGCGCCAAAAAATGGTCAGCAAAATGACGGATGAAGCGATTGACATGGTTGAACAGCAAGGGCTCGATCAAACTGCAATTGTCGTGGCCAAAGCCGGATGGAACCCGGGAGTCGTCGGGATTGTGGCTTCAAAGCTTGTGGACCGTTTCTACCGACCGGCCATTGTTCTTGGTATTGATGAAGAAAAGGGAATCGCTAAAGGTTCGGCCCGAAGCATCAGAGGATTTAATTTATTTGAGAGCCTTTCTGAATGCAGAGATATTCTTCCTCATTTCGGCGGCCATCCAATGGCTGCGGGGATGACGCTGAAAGCCGAAGATGTGCCGGATTTGCGAAGCAGGCTGAATGAAATAGCGGACAATACGCTTACGGAAGAGGATTTTATTCCCGTACAGGAAGTCGACCTTGTCTGCGGCGTCGAAGACATTACAGTTGAAAGCATCGCAGAAATGAACATGCTGTCTCCTTTTGGCATGCTGAACCCGAAACCGCACGTTCTCGTAGAAAACGCAGTACTGGAAGATGTCCGCAAGATAGGGGCAAATAAAACTCATGTCAAAATGACGATCAGAAACGAGTCGTCCCAGCTTGATTGCGTCGGTTTTAATAAAGGCGAGCTTGAAGAAGGCATCGTACCGGGTTCAAGAATTTCTATTGTCGGTGAGATGTCAATCAACGAATGGAACAATCGAAAAAAGCCGCAGCTTATGATAAAGGATGCCGCTGTTTCTGAATGGCAGCTGTTTGATTTAAGGGGAAAACGGACGTGGGAAGACACAGTTTCCGCCCTTCCATCTGCTAAACGGGCCATTGTCTCTTTCAAAGAAGACTCAACAACATTACTTCAAACTGAAGACCTTCGCCGAGAAGTGCACGTCATCAGTTCTAAAGATCAAGCAAAGGCGTTTGACCTCGATGGTGCATATATTGTATTACTGGATCCGCCGCCTTCGCTGGACATGCTCGCACGTTTGCTGGAAGGAAAGGCGCCCGAGCGGATATATTTTATTTTTCTCAACCATGAGGACCACTTTTTATCAACTTTTCCCGCAAGAGACCACTTTAAATGGTATTATGCGTTCTTGCTGAAAAGAGGCGCTTTTGACGTGAAAAAACACGGTTTAGAGCTTGCAAAACATAAAGGCTGGTCCGTTGAAACAATCAATTTCATGACAAAGGTGTTTTTTGATCTCGGTTTTGTTAAAATAGAGAATGGTGTGCTGTCTGTTGTGAGCGGAGCAAAGAAACGCGACT